>JBIOXT010000087.1:0-9473 GCA_044869795.1 bacterium
CCTGTTCGCAGGAGTGCCTCCGGCAGGCCGTGAAATGTGTTTCTCATTCCCCGAGAGGAGAGACGCCATGGGAACGTATTTGATCTTGCTGACGTGGACCGAGCAGGGCGTGCGCGGAGCAAAGGACACGACGCGCCGGGAGCAAGCGTTCCGCGCCCAGGCTGAGAAACTCGGCGCCAAGGTGCGGGAATCCGGCTGGACGATGGGGCCCTACGACTCTTTCGCGCTGATCGATGCGCCGGACAACGCGACAGCCAGCAAACTCGCGCTGTGGGCCGCCGGTCAAGGCAACGTGCGGACGCTCACGCTGCCATGCTACTCCGCGCGCGAGATTGAGCAGATCGTGAGTTCCTGATGACCGACCCGAACACCGCGCAGCCGGCCGACGCGCTCCGGGCACACCTCCGGCCGATCCACGACGTCCGGACCGCGGGGCAGTTGCTGGGATGGGACCAGGAGACCTACATGCCGCCGGAAGGCGCCGCCGGGCGGGCCAATCAGCTCGCCACCCTGTCACGGATCGTGCATCAGATGTTCTCCTCGGATCAGACCGGGCAGCTGCTGGCCGCCGCCGAACAGGCCGCCGCCGGCCTGGATCCCGATTCAGACGATGCCGCGCTGGCACGCGTCACGCGCCGGGACTTCGACAAGGTGACGAAGCTGCCGACCGACTTCGTCACCGAGCGCGCGCGCGCCAGGTCGATCAGCACACAGGTCTGGCGGGACGCGCGGCCCAAGGACGATTTCGCCACGTTCCGCCCGCACCTGGAGTTGATGGTGGATTTCGCGCGCCGCGAAGCCGAGTACCTCGGTTACGAGAGCCACCCCTACGACGCGCTGCTGGACAACTACGAACCGGGCATGACGGCCGCGGATGTGAAGACCTTGTTCAGCCGCCTGCGGGAAGTGACTGTCCCGCTGGTGCGCGCGATCGCGGAGCGCGGCGCCGTCGTGGAGGATGGGTTCCTCAGGCGCGAGTACGACGAGGCGGGGCAGGAACGCTTCGGCCTGGAGGTGGCGCAGGCATTCGGGTACAACCTGCGCCGCGGGCGTCTGGACCGATCGCCGCACCCCTTTGCGTCCGGGTTTGGGCAGAAGGATGTCCGCATCACGACCCGCTACAACCGGCACTTCCTGCCGACGGCGATCTTCGGGATTTTCCACGAGTCCGGACATGCCATGTATGAGCAGGGGATCTCCCCGTCCCTGGACCGGACGCCGTTGAGCCGCGGGACATCACTGGGCATGCACGAATCGCAGTCGCGGATGTGGGAGAACCTCGTCGGCCGCAGCCGCCCCTTCTGGCGTCATTACTTCCCCCGGCTGCAGCAGGTGTTCCCCGCGCAGCTGCGCGACGTGGACGCGGAAGGCTTCTACCGCGCGGTGAACCTGGTGAAGCCCGACCTGATCCGGGTGGAGGCCGATAGGTGACCTACAACCTGCACATCATGGTGCGGTTTGAGCTCGAGCTGGCGCTGCTCGAAGGAACGCTGCAGGCGGCCGAGCTCCCCGAGGCCTGGAAGGCCCGCATGCAGGAGTACCTAGGCGTCACGCCGCCGGATGACCGGGACGGCGTGATGCAGGACATCCATTGGTCCGGCGGGTCGATCGGCTACTTCCCGACCTACACGCTGGGCAACGTCATCTCCGTGCAGCTGTTCGAGGCCGCCGCCCGGGCCGTTCCGGCGCTGCAGGAGGAGATCGGCCGGGGGCAGTTCGGCGCCCTGCTGGGGTGGCTGCGGGAGCACATCCACCGCCACGGGCGCAAGTTCTTCGCGAAAGACCTCGTCAAGCGCGCAACCGGAGGCGAGCTCTCACCGGAGCCGTACCTGTCGTATCTGCAGGAGAAATTCGGGGAGATCTACGGGATCCGCCAGGCCATCGCGCGCGCACAGGACGGTTGAATCGTCAGCCAGCGCGCGGCGGCGTCGATCAGTGCGTCGTCGACACCCGGCTGGGGCTCATCGGGCCCCTCCACCGTGATGTCGGGCGCGACGCTTCCTCCATAGCGCTGCCCGGTCCGGTCCGCCATCACCGATGTGGCGATGGACAGCGCCGCCCCGTCGCGCAGACGGAAGGTGTCGGTGTTCGTCGAGTAACCTGCGGTCGGCCTGCCGAAACTGCGCGTGTTGGGCCGGCCGCGGAAGGCGATCGCGAGTGCTTCACCGGCGCTGGCCGTGCTGCGTCCGATCAACACGGCCACGTACGGCAGCGAATCTTCCAGGGTGGCGGGAGACGCGAGCCTGATCGCAACCGTCTGCCGGTTGCCGGGATGTCTGATCAGCCCGGCGGCACCGCGGACGTAAAAGACGTCTGACCGGACCCCGGACGGATAGACAATTTTCGCCGCGATCCCCTCCCCCAGGACGGGGCCCAGCCCGGCGAGAAGCGCCAGCAGGTTCCCGCCCGGCGTACTGCGCAGGTCCACGATCCACGCGCATGGGCTGCGGCGATCGACTCCGCGCAGCAGGCGCTGCAGCCGCGAGGCAACCGTGAGCGGATCGCCGCCGCCTCCGGTCCCGATCGCCACGTACCCGAACCGGTGCGCGACGATGCGACCCGCCTCGGGTGTCATGGGTCCATACGGCTTGGCCCGAGCCGCGGCGGCCGGCGGTAGGAAGACACTCTGGCGGTCGCCCAGATCCCTGACCGCCGCTTCGATGGCCGGGTACGTCTCCGCGTACGTTTGGGCTCCCGCGGCGCGCTCCATGGCCGCGGCGCGTAGGGCGGTCCAGTCGATGGTGTCTCGGTTGATCGACGACCGCTGCATCAGATTCAACGCCACGTTGAGGTAGAAGGCGGCGTCGACCGACATCCCGGCAGAGGCGGCGGTGGCCTCAACCGCCGGGAGCGCGGCCAGCGTGAGCAGACACAGAAGCGCCGTCAGTCGCCGTACCATCGTGCCTCGCCGATCCCACTATGCCCGCAAAACTTTGCCTACAGTACGACGGGGTCCGCGAAACTCCTCGTCGGATGCCGAGGGAAAGGCACTGTCTATGGACACTCAACACGGCGTGCGAACCGGTCCGCGGCCGCCCCCACGGACCAGAAGGGGCGGGCAGGCCATATGCTGGGGAGATTCGGGCATGTGACAGATGGGGCTGCGAGATCGCTGTTACGGCGCGCGGCCTGCTGGTAGTTCGATGCGCTGGTTGGTATGGATCGGCCTCCTGGTGGGCGCCGGGTGGGCCGCCTCCCACCTCCTGGTCCAATTCCTCCACAACTACCCCCGACCGGTCCTCTAAGCGCGCGCGTGCCCTCCCCGCCTGGGTATGGCCGCGTTTCGGTCATGACCGCCGCGGCCGAGAGGGAGGTCTGAGCCGCAGGCAGAAGTCTGAGTGAACTCCGAGGCAAAACAGAGACTGCTCCGTGGAGAACGCCGTCACGCTGGGTCCCTCCGAGATCGCCGACGGGCATCCATTCACCGACCCGATCCACACCGCTGACGATCTCGCAGCGATCCGCCTGATGGCGGCGGGGCTCCACGGTGCGCTGCGGGCCCTGGCGCCCGGGCCGTGGCCGGTTGCGCTGACCCTGCCCGAAGTCGGCGGGAATCCGCACCGCACCGTGATCACCGATGACCGGCCGCTGCGCGCGGCACGCGATCTCGCCTTCGTCGGGTTCTTCGCCCAGCGGCGGGCGGGCCTCGATTTTGCTCCCCTCGACGCGCTGGACGACGAGCTGATTGTCGAGTTCCCCAGCCACCCCGGGATCATCAGCTACAGCTCGCTGCGGCTGCCGGATCGAAACTGGGCGAATCTGATCTGCGTCGATCCGCCCGACGCGAGAGAGGACTGGCGGACGAGCGCAAAGCACGCCTATGCCGCGCGCGAGATCGCCCCAGCCTACTACACGGTGGTGCGGCTGCACAACGGCTGGTTCCCCGGGGGGTTGACCTTCGCGCACACCCCGGTCATCGTCCGCACGGCATACTACGACTTCCAACACCACACGCCGTGGCGGGCCGAGCGCCGGTGGGATGAAAGGAGATAGAGCGTCGCGGCGAACTAGGCAATGGAATTTGATGCGAGGCGAGGTGCAGCGATGATGACCACCGGCAGGCGAGGGGCGATACCGAAGACGCTGGCGCTGGTCACGTTCGCGCTGCTCGCGGCGCCGCTTGCCCAGGCGGGCCCAGCGGCGTCGACCGGCGGCGAGGTCGTGGCGGTCTACCGGGCGGGAAACATCGAGAGCCTGGATCCGCCCAGCGCCTCGGCGGGGACCGACTGGCGGATGGCGGGGCTCATCCTCTACAACACGCTGTACCGGTACGATGCCGCCGGCAAGCTCGTGCCCGATCTGGCCGCGGGAATGCCGAAGATCAGCCCCAACGGCAAAGTGTACACCGTGCAGATCCTGCGCGGCGTGCGGTTCCACAACGGGCGCGAGGTCAAGGCGGCGGACGTGAAGTACTCGATCGAGCGCCAGTCCCATCCGTCGGCCCGGTCGTGGGGCCCCTCGTTTGACAGCAACATCGTCGGCGCAAAGGATGTGATCGCCGGCAAAGCCACGACCATGGCGGGGATCGAGGTGGTCGACGATGACACGCTGCGGTTCACCCTCGAGCAACCGCAGGGGGCGTTCACCGCGATCCTGTCGATGTCGATCAATGCGATCATCCCCAAGGAGGAAGTGGCGCGCTGGGGCGAAGACTTCCGGCTCCACCCCGTCGGCACCGGACCGGTCCGGCTGGACCACTGGACGCCGGGACAGGAAATCGTCTTCGTGCGGAATGCCCAGTACTTCCGGAAGGGCTTCCCGCACCTGGACCGCATCGTCTACAAACTCGGCGTCGATCCCAGCGTCGGACTGCTGCAGTTCGAGCGCGGGCAGACAGACTACCTGGCCGACGGGATCGCCGCCCAGGACGTGCAGCGCGTGCGTGCCGATCCGACGCTCTCCGGACAGGTCTTCATCGCCGAGAACATCTACCTCTCGTTTCTGCTGATGAATACCAGCGTGGCGCCGTTCACCGACGTCCGGGTGCGCCGGGCCATCGCGATGCTGGTGGATCGCAACCGGCTGGTGCAGGTTGCCGGCGGGCTCGGCACACCGGCGCAGAGCTACATCATTCCCCAGATCGCCTGCTACGATGCGGGGTTCAACGGCGTGCCGGCCTACGACCCGGCGCGGGCGAAGGCCCTGCTGGCGGAAGCCGGGTACCCCAACGGATTCTCGGTCAACCTCGACTCATCGACGACCGGCAGCATTCCCTACTCCGCGGAGTGGCAACAGGTCCTCCAGCAGAGTTTCGCCCAGGCCGGCATCCGCGCAGAGGTGCGGCGGTTCACCGGCGGCACGCTCAACTCGCAGCTGACGTCGGGGGCCACGGTGCTGGCGCTGAACGGCTGGGGTGCGAGTTTCCTCGATCCGGTCGACCACATCGGGACCCTGCTGGTCAGCGACGGCGCCAACGCCCGCCGCGCCCGCTACCAGAACACGGAAATCGACCGGCTGTACGCGCAGGCCGAGCGCACATCATCGGCGCAGGTCCGCTGCCGCTACTACCAGCAGATCAACCGGATGGGGCTGGACGACATGCCGATCATCCCGCTGGTCGTCACCCGCACGATGCAGCTGAAGTCGCCCCGCATCACCAGGTTCGTCTGGCATCCAATCTACAACGCGCCGGTTTTCGAGGAATTGGCGGTCGGCCGCTGAGGTTGCGGGCTCACCCGTGAGCGGAGGCACCCCCGGCCGGGGGCTGGACGTCGACGTCCAGCCCCTGATGATTCCCACCCGCGACGGCACGCGCCTGTCCGCCACCGTCTTCCGCCCGCGCACGGAGCGGCGGATCCCCTGCGTGGTCGAATACACGCCCTACCGCACGCACGACTTCCGCGGAGCGGCGCGCGATTTCGGCCATGTCTACTTCGCCGAACACGGCATCGCCTCCGTGCAGCTCGACGTCCGGGGCACCGGCAACTCCGAGGGCGTGGTGACCGACGAATACCAGTATCCGCAGGAGCAGGACGATGGCATGGATGCGCTGGCCTGGCTGGCCGCCCAGCCGTGGTGCAACGGCCGCACCGGGCTGTGGGGCACGTCGTACGCGGGGTTCACGGCGTTCCAGATCGCGCAGCGGCAGCCGCCGTCCCTGGGCGCCATCGCGCCCATCTATGCAACCGATGACCGGTACACCGATGACATGCATTTCCGCGGTGGGGCCCTCGACGGCTGGAGTGTGATCGGGTCGTACGCGTTGGGGATGATCACGCGCAACGCGCTGCCCCCGTATCCCGACCCGGCCGGACCGGACTGGCAGACGCTGTGGGATCGCCGCCTCGACGGCAACGTCCCCTGGCTGATCAAGTGGATCGAAGAGCAGCTCGACGGCCCATACTGGCGTTCGACGCTGGCGCGGAGGTACGACCGTGTGCGCGTGCCGGTGTTGATCATCGGCGGCTGGGCCGACTTCTACGTCAACGCCGCGCTGCGCTGGATGGAACAACTCAGCGTCCCCAAGAAACTGATCATGGGTCCCTGGCCGCATACGCCGCCGGATGCCGCCACGCCCGGCCCGCGCGTCGATTTCTTGTTCGAGATCACCCGCTGGTGGAAGCAGTGGCTGGCGGACGAACCGACCGGGATCCTCGACGAGCCGCCGGTGACCGTGTTCATCCAGACGTACCATCCCCCGGGGAGGCCGCAGACCGCGCCGGGGGTCTGGAGGTTTGAAGACCGGCTGCCCCCGCCGCGCGCCCGAGAGCAGCGGTGGTTCCTGCACCGCGGAGGGCTTTCGGCTGATCCGCCGGCTGACGGCGATGTCGAAAACATTGCGTACGTGCCGTACGTCGGATTCGCCGACCTGCAGCAGGCCGATCAGCGTGGGAACGAGGAGCACTCGCTCGTCTACACGTCGGCGCCGTTGCCCGATGATCTCGAGATTCTTGGATTCCCTCGTGCCACGATCCAGATGTCCGCGTCGGCAGAGGTCGCCTTTGTCGCCGTGCGCCTCTGCGATGTGGCACCCCACGGCGCGTCGACCCTCGTCACGAAGGGCCTGCTCAACGCCACCCGGCGCCGGGGGATGGATCGTGCCGATCCGCTGATCCCCGGAGACGTCTACGCGCTGGAAATCGAGCTCGATGCCGTGTCGTGGACGTTCCCGCGGGCCCATCGGGTCCGCGTCGCGGTCTCGGGAGCCGACTTCCCTGAGGTGTGGCCCTGCCCCGCCCCCGCCACGCTGCACGTCCACAGCGGTCGCGCCGCGGCCAGCACGATCGTCGTCCCGATCGTCCCACCCGCCCCGGCACCGGCCGCTCCCCGGCTGCGCCCCCCGGCGGTGCGCCGTTCACGATTTACGCATGACGTCGAATCGACGACCACGTCGGTGGCGCACGACGCCGCCACCGAGTCCATGCGCGCGCGCCGGGAACTGCGCGAGGTCATCCGCCATCCCGACCGGGCCACCATCCTGACCGGCGAGCATCGCACCGAGATGCGCGTGGCGGCGGCGGATCCGGCCGCCGCGGAGGCCCAGGCGTGGGACCGCCGGACCTTACAGCGGCCGGGGCTGGTGGTGGAGTGTACCGCCACCGCCGCGCTTCGCGGCACCGCAGCCGCGTTCGCGCTCGACCTGGCGCTGACGGTCACGCGCGACGGCAATCCCTACTGGTCGCGCCGGTGGGTCCGCACGATCCCCAGGCAGCTGCTGTGATCACCCTCGACGGACGATCCCTCACCATCGAGCGGGTCGCCGACATCGCACGGGGACCGACGGCCGTCGCCCTGTCGGCCGACGCGGCCGCCCGGATGGACCGGTCGCATCAGATCGTGCTCGACCTGATCGCCCGCGGCGAGCCGATCTACGGCGTCACGACCGGCCTGGCGGATCGGAAGGGGGTCCCGGTGGCGTCCGGCGAGATCGAGGCGTTTCAGCGGCGTGTCGTGTTGAGTCACGTCGTCGGCATCGGACCCGCCCTTCCCACCGACGTGGTCCGTGCCATCATGGCGGCCCGCGTCAACATGCTGGCCGCGGGCGGATCGGGAGCCCGCGGGGCCATCGCCGAGTCGTTGGTCGCGCTGCTGAACCACCGCATCCACCCCCGCGTGCCGGCCAAGGGATCCCTCGGGGTGACGGATCTGACCCACCTGGCGCACGTCGCCCAGGTCCTGCTCGGCGAAGGCACCGCAGAGGTCGAGGGCGCGGTGACACCGGCGCGTGAGGCGCTGGCGAAGGCCGGGCTGACGCCGGTGCAGCTGGGACCGAAAGAAGGCCTGGCCCTGATCAGCTCCAACGCCGCGTCCGTCGGCCGGGGGTCGTTGGTCCTGTCGGATCTCGACCACATGGTGGCATCGCTGGATGTCGCCGCCGCACTCAGCATCGAAGCGTTCCGGGCCAACCTGACCCCGTTCGCCGCCGACGTGGAACTGGCCCATCCCGACCTGGGGCAGGCGGCGACGGCGCAGCGCCTGCGCACGCTGCTGTCAAGCAGTGATCTGAACGACCCCGGCGCGCCGCGATCGCTGCAGGATCCGTACAGTTTTCGCTGCGTCCCACAGACCCACGGCGTGGTGCGCAATGCGCTGGCGGCGGCGCGGGGCGTCATCGAGATGGAACTCAACGCCGCCGCCGATACGCCGCTCATCGCCGCAGAGAGCGATCGGGCGATCTCCAACGGCAACTTCCTCGCCCTCGGCGCCGCGGTGGCGTTTGAGCAGCTCGCCATCGCCGTCGCGCATGTGACCGCGTTGTCGGTGGCGCGGCTGCGGGCACTGTTGTCCGGCCGCATGACCGGATTGCCCGGCACCCTGATCGCGGCGGACACGCCGCAGACGGGACTCTGCATCCTGCAGGAGGCCGCCACGAACCTGCAGACAGGCATCCGGGCACGCGCCAATCCCTCGTCGCTCGACTTCGCCCCGGTGGCGGACGGCGTAGAAGACCATGCCACGAATGCCATGGATGCGGTCGCCAAGGTCGAGGCCGACCTCGACGACGCCGCGCTGATCGCCGGCGCGGAACTGCTGGCCGCGGCTCAGGCCGTTGAACTCCGCGGCGCAATCCGCCTGGGCCGGGGGACCCGCCAGGCGATGGAGCGGATCCGGCGCGACGTCCCCTACCTTCGGGAGGATGCTCCGCTCTCCGCCTATGTGGAACGGCTCGGTGCGGTCGCGCGGTCCGGGGCGCTGCTCGAGGCCGGCGACGCTTAGGTCTGGCGCAGGCGGGGATCCAGCACGGGATAGATGAAGTCCAGTGCGAGGTTGACCGCGCCGACGATCACCGCGGCCACGAGGACGGTCCCCATCGCCAGCGGCACGTCGAAGCGCAGCACGGCTTCGACCATCTGCGCCCCGATCCCCGGCCAGCCGAAGACGGCTTCGATCACCACCAGACCGCTGGCGAAGTTGGCGAAATCCAGCCCCCACATCGTAATCACCGGAATCAGCGCGTTCCGCAGCGCGTGCTTGACGATGACCTGCCGCCCGGACAGGCCCTTGCTGCGCGCGGTCCGCACATAGTCGCGGGT
>JBIOXT010000088.1:0-4764 GCA_044869795.1 bacterium
CTGGAGATGACGTCCGCGCCCCACGTCTGCATCATCACCTTGCGGTAGGGCTTCTGCTCGTAACTCACCCGGACCATGTACACCGTGCACTCGAGCCCAAACAGGGTGCAGGCCAGGGCCAGTGCGCTGCCCCACTGCCCCGCCCCGGTCTCAGTTGTCAACCGGCGGGCCCCCGCCTGTTTGTTGTAAAACGCCTGCGCGACGGCGGTGTTGGGCTTGTGGCTGCCGGCCGGACTGACGCCTTCGTACTTGTAGTAGATCCGCGCCGGGGTATCGAGCGCGCGCTCCAGCCGGCGCGCGCGGTACAGCGGCGTCGGCCGCCACAACCGGTACACGTCCCGCACAGGATCGGGGATCGGGATAGACCGCTCGGTGCTGACCTCCTGCAGGATCAGATCCATTGGAAACAGCGGCGCGAGATCGGCCGGTCCGATCGGCTGCTTCGTCCCGGGGTGGATCACCGGCGCCATCGGCACGGGTAGATCCGCGGCGATGTTGTACCAGGCTTTGGGGATGTGGGTTTCATCCAGGACGTACTTGACCGACTCCATCGCTTCCCTCCTACTCTTTGCTCTCGTGCTGGGCGCTTCGTATGTTCGTCCCGTTCGCCTGTTCGCCTGTTCGCCGTTCGCGCCGTCAGCTCTTGATGCGCAGGGTGCGCAGTCGGTTGAACGCGGCGGCGATTTCGTGCCGGCGCGGGCGCGCATAGTCTCCGGGATGCCCTGGAAACGGCGAGAGCGCCTCAAGGCCGCGCTGGGAGAGATCGCCGTCGATGAGGCTGACGATCTCCCGCAGGGATCGCGTCCCGTCGATGTAGCCCTGCTCGGCCGCGAACACGATCGCATCGCCGACGGCACGGAATTGCCCTGGGTCGACAAGCTGCTCGACACCTTTCAGCTCGACCGGCTCGCGGCCGATGGTGATCGTCCGCCCGGGGTGGACATCCGTCCGGGCACGGCGCCCTCTGAACTGCCCAACGGACTCGGGCGCGACCACGCGCTGCCCAATCCCGCCCACCTTCCCGTCGCGCCGCAGGGCGTGCGCCGTCGCGTCCCCCGCCTGCCGTGCGCCTGCGGTCAGGTCTCGCAGACGGAATCCCTCCATGCCGATTACCCTGTCGGCAACCGCCGCATAGGCGGCGCTGCCCGATACGAGGATGGTGGACACCCCGTGCTCCGCGAACAGCGGCCGCACCAGGTCCTTCAGCGGAACGACCGGGTCGGCCGCATCGGGCATCAACGCCACCCGTGCCCTATCGCGCTCGAGCAGCGCGGGAACGGCAGCGTCCTCATCGAAGAGCAGCACAGTCGTTCCAACCTCAAGTGCTTCGATGATCCCGGCCGCCTGCGCCAGGAGGTCCGGCGCGCGCTCCGCGCGATACCGCCCGACGTCCTCGTTGGCGGGCAGCGTAGCGATGAACGGGCTCACCGCGACGACCTCGACACGCCGCCCCTCATCACGCACCACGAGGACGGCGTCCGGCGCGGTCACGCAGTACTCGCGGCCGTCGCCCGGCAGGTGCGGGTACACGCCGGCAGCGAGGGCCCGCAGCAGCGTGGATTTCCCGGAGAACGCCGGTCCGACAATCAGCGTGACGCCGCGCGGAATGCCCAGGCCGGTGATCGGGCCGCGGTGCGGCGTCTCAAGGGTCACCCGGAGTTCCGGAGGGGCCTGGACCGTGACAACGCGGGAGAGTTGCGGACGGTCGGTTCCACTTTCCCGAGGCAGGATGGACCCGTCGGCAATAAACGCGGCCAACCCTCGGGCCGCCAGCTGCGTCCGGAGGGCGTCGGCGTCCTCGGCCACGTCGAGATGGCGCTGCAGCACTTCGGGGTTGGCGCTGGGGTGGCCGGCCATCAGCGCCATTTCGGTGATCAACGCCAGGTCTTCCAACAGCAGCGTCTGCGCTTCCTTGGGCAGCGTCTTCCGGCCATCGAACGGGAGCGCGATGCCGGCCCGGATCTCCACGAAGTCTTCGGCCAGCCGGCAGGCCGTCCGATCCAGCACCTGCTGGCCTCCGGCTTCGATCACAAAACCCGAGGGCCGTCCCGGGCCCCGCGCGCCGCGCCCAACCTTCTTGATCGCTTCCTGCCAGCGCCTGACCAGGTAGTCCTGCAGGGCGATGCGGCGGATGGGTGTCGCCCAGAGGTCGGGCGCCAGGCGGATTTCCGCCTGATCCACGCGCACGCGGATCGGGGATGGCGGTCCGAGGGGATCGGTCTGCACGTAATCCAGGGAGAGGACAAACCGATCGAACCGGTACTCGCCCTCGAGCACTTTGTACGCGCCGTACGACTTCCCCTCAAGCGTGTAGAGTTTGTCGCGCAGGCGTTCCCACGGCAGCATGAGTTTAATCGAAGGGCCACGTCGGCAAGGTCACACGGGTCGGTCGATCCTCTCGGTACCCGAGTGCATAGTCGGCTTGCAGAAGCGTATGGATTTCGCGGGTGCCTTCGTAGATCACGCCACCTTTCGCATTCCTGAAGAACCGCTCGACCGGGTACTCATCGGAATAGCCGTACGCTCCGTGGACCTCGATCGCATCCGCGGCCGCCCGCTCTGAGGCCGTCGTCGCATACCACTTCGCCAGCGACGTCTCGCGGGTATTCCGGAGACCCTGATTCTTCATCCAACCCGCCCGGAGATAGAGCAGCCGGCTCACGTCATAATCGCGCGCCATGGCCGCGATCATCTCCTTCACGAGTTGGTGTTCTCCGATCGGGCGGCCAAACGTCCGTCGCTCAGTTGCGTAGCGTGTACTGGCGTCGAGACAGGCCCGGATGAGCCCCGTGGCGCCGGCCGCCACTGTGTAGCGTCCCTGGTCGAGCGCAAACATGGCGATGCGGAATCCTTCACCTTCTTCCCCCAGCCGCTGGGCGGCGGGGACCCGCACGCCGTCCATCGCGATCGATCCTGTGTTGCCGGCCCGAATGCCCAGTTTCCCGTGGATGGTGGATGTCGACACGCCGGGCATCTCCCGGCGGATCAGAAAGGCGGAGAGGCCGGCATGATCCCGCCGCTGCTGCTTGTCGCGGTCGGTCCAGGCAAACACCAGGAAGTTGTCGGCCACATCGGCCAGCGACATCCACGTCTTCTCGCCGTTGAGCACGTAATCGGGCCCATCGCGCACCGCGGTGGCCTGGATGCCGACCGCGTCGCTGCCGGCCACCGGTTCGGTCAGCCCATATGCGGCAATGCGGTCGCCTCGGGCCTGCGGAAGCAGAAACTCCTGGCGCTGGGCTTCGGTCCCCCAGGCGAGCACCGACAGACTGTTCAGGCCGAGGTGGACGGACATGATCACACGGAGAGACGTATCGACGTACTCGAGCTCCTCGCAGGCCAGCCCCAGACTCACGTAATCCAATCCGGCGCCGCCGTACAGTTCGGGCACGCAGATGCCGAGAATGCCGAGGCCCGCCATCTTCGTGAGGACGGAGCGGTCAAACTGCTGCGTCCGGTCAAGCTCGCGGATGCGCGGAGCGACCTCGGTACGGGCGAAGTCCCGCACCATCCGCCCCGCCGCGGTCTGATGATCCGCTAGCGTGAAGTCCACTGGTCTATCCCGTTTCCCGTTTCCTGTCTCCTGTTTCCGAGGTGAGCATGCGCTGGCCGAGCAGTCCGTAGAACTTCGCCGCCGTCAGCACCTCATCGAGATCCACCCACTCATCCGCGGTGTGCGCGACCTCCGGGTCTCCGGGCCCAAACAAGACTGTGGGGATGCCGCGCTCGGCGAAAAAGCGGCCGTCGCTGGCCTGGTGGTACCCGACGACCGCGGGGTCCAGACGCAGCGCCGCGGCCACGGCCTGCCCGGCGAGCACGATAGGTTCGGTCACCGCCGTCTCGATGGGCGGCCCCATCTGCAGGACCTCCACCTCGGCCTGGAGGGTCGGATCCTTCTTGGCCAGATCGGCGATGACGTGCTCGACCTCGGCGACGGCCTCCTGCACGTTCTCATTCGGCAGTGTCCGCCGATCGATGGTGGCCTCACACCAGTCCGCCACGATGTTGGTCGCCACCCCGCCGCGAATCGTCCCCACACTGATCGACGGCTGCGGCGTCAACGGGTGCGACATCCCTTCCAGCCGCGTTCCGATACGTTCGCGGACGGCCTGCAACACATCGACCATGTGGCTGATGGCGTTGGTCCCTTCCCAGGGCGTGCTGCCGTGGGCGGCGCGCCCGTGCGTGACGATACGGACCCACACGATGCCCTTCTCGGCGACCGCCAGGCGGTTTTTCGTGATCTCGCCGACCACCACGTGGTCGGGCAAGAGCAGTCCGCGGTCGACCAGGAACTCGGTGCCTTTGACCCCGCCGACCTCTTCATCGCTCACCGCGGTCAGCGTCAAGGTGCCGTGAAGCGGAAGGAGGCTCGACAGGGCCTCAAACGCCGCGATCATCGCGGCCAGGGACGCTTTGGCGTCGGCCGCGCCCCGGCCGAACATGCGCGCGCCGGTGATTTCAGCCGCGAAGGGATCGCGCCGCCACGCTGCGCGGTCACCCGCCGGGACGGTGTCCATGTGCGTCGAGAACAACACCTCCGGCTTCCCGGTCCCAATCCGCGCGATCACGTTGGGCTTGCGCGGTTCGTCGGCAAGGACCTGGAAGTCGATGCTGGCGTCATGGAGCCGCGCCGTAATCAGGTCGGCGACCTTCCGCGTATCGCCGGGAGGATTGGCGCTGTTCGCGCTGCGCCTCTTGGACGTGCTCGGCCTGCTGCTCCGCGAACTCGCGTAGTCCGCGCATCAATTCTTCCGGGTCCCC
>JBIOXT010000089.1:0-13987 GCA_044869795.1 bacterium
TCCGGGAGATCACGATCCGCAGCGCGATCCGGAAGAACCAGATCCTGGTCACCGTCGCCGACAGCGGCCCGGGGATCCCCAAAGCGCTGGAGCAGCGAATCTTCGACCCGTTCTTTACCACCAAGGAAGTGGGCCAGGGCACAGGCCTGGGGCTGTCCATCACCTACAGCATCATCAAAGAACATGGGGGCACGATCGAGGTCGCACCCTCGGCGAGCGGCGCCACGTTCGCCATCCACCTGCCCATCGGGGGCGCGGTCCCCTCGGAGCCGACACTGCTGTGACGATCCGCATCCTCCTCGTCGATGACGATGTCATGCTGCTGCAGGCGCTGCCGGAGGCGATCCGGCTGCGCATGCCCGACGTGGAGGTGGACACGGCGGAGTCGGCGCCGGCGGCGATCCTGCGGCTGACCCAGATCGATTACGACGCGGTCGTCACCGACATCAAGATGCCGGGCATCGACGGCCTGGGCCTCCTGGACCGGATCCGTGAGCTCCGGCCGGATGTGCCCACCCTGCTGATCACCGGCCACGGCGAGCACGACCTGACTGTGCGGGCCCTCCGCGGCGGGGCGTACGACTTCATCCAGAAACCCATCGAGCGCGACTACTTCATCGCCTCGCTGCAGCGCGCGATCGACATGCGCCAGCTCCGGCGGAAGATCGACGAGCAGCAGCAGGCCCTTCAGGCGCACGCCTCGCAGCTGGAGAACGTCGTCGAGGAGCGAACGCGCGACCTGCGCTTTCTCGCCGATGCCAGCCGGGCTTTGGTCGCCTCCCTCGACCTGCGGGGAACGCTGGACCAGCTGACCCGCTTCGTCGTTCCCGTGATCGCCGACGGCTGCATCGTCGATCTCGCGGATGACGACGGCGTGTTCCACGAGGCGGCGGTCTTCCACGCCGACGACAAGAAGCAGGGGCTGCTGACCGACCTGCGCCGGCGTTATCCGCCGCATCACGTCCCCGGCCACCCGGCAGCCCGCGTCTTCCGCAGCGGTCAGCCGGAGGTCGCCGAAACGATCACCGACGAGGAGTGGGCGCTGCGGGCCCGCGATGACGAGCACCTGCGGCTGCTGCTATCGATGGACGTCGGATCACGCATCGTCATCCCGCTGACCGCGCGAGCGCGCACGATCGGCGTGATCACCTTCCTGCGCAGACGCGGACGCCCGGGATTCACCGCCGGCGACCTCCCGCTGCTGGAGGACCTGGCCCGCCGGGCCGCGCTGGCGGTCGACAACGCCCGGCTGTACGATCGGGAACACCGCATCGCCGAGACGTTCCAGCGCGCGTTCCTGCCGACCGAACTGCCCGAGGTGCCGGGGATCGTGCTGTCGGCCGCCTACACCCCAGGCAGCCTGGAAACAGAGATCGGCGGCGACTGGTACGATGCGTTTCGTCTGCCTGACGGCCGCCTCGTCGTGTCGGTCGGCGACGTTGCCGGCAAGGGACTCCAGGCCGCGGTCAAGATGAGCCAGGTGCGCCAGGCGATCCGCGCGACGATGTTCCAGTCATCCTCACCGTCGGAACCGCTGGAAGTCGCGCACCAGGTGCTGTCCCTGGACGAGGCGCCAGTGATGACGACCGCGGTGGTGGGGGTGATCGATTCCCGGAGCGGCATGCTCACCTACGCCACCGCCGGCCACGCCGGCCCGATCTTTGCCACTTCCGACGGCGACGTGACGTTTCTTCCGTCCACGGGCATCCCGCTGGGATCGCCGCTGTGGCGGTCGCCCCTGGAGCGGCAGGTGCCGCTCCATCCGGGCGCCATGCTGGTGCTGTACACCGATGGGCTGGTGGAACACAGCAAAGATATCGTCGGCGGCGAGCTGGCCCTCTACGCCGCGGTCCGCTCCGCCGTCACCGGCGCAAAGGATCAGCCGGCCAAAGCCATTCAGGACCAGGTCCTCGAGGGGCACCGGCATCCGGATGACGTGGCCGTGATGGCCGTGCAGCTCACCCCTCAACCCGCGCCGCAGATCGACATGACGCTGCCTGCAACGCCTGAGAACTTCCGGTCGATCGTTGCGGCCCTGGACGATCTTGCCCGACACCTGGGGTTCGACGAAGAGGCGGCCTTCGCGTTGAAGGTCGCCGTGGGCGAGGCCGTGTCCAACGTCATCGAGCACGCGTATCCCGGCGGACGCGGAAGTCTGCACGTGACGGCCGTCCGCGACGAGGGCACGCTGTCGATCCGGGTGCGCGACAAAGGACGGTGGCGCACCTGGCGTCCGGAGGGCCGCGGGCGGGGCCTCCAGATCATGCGGGCCCTGGCCGGCGACGTCGAGATCGATACCAGCGCCGCCGGGACGACACTGTCGATCACGCTGCCCCTGCCGGGCCATGCGGTGCCGGCAAATGGAGAGATTCAGCAGCACAATTCGAACGGAGGGAGCCTACCATGAGCGAGGCAGGCACATTCCGGTTCCGCCGCGACCGTGATGTCCCGGTCCTAGAGATTGTCGGTGAAGTCGACATTGCCAACGCGCAGGAGTTCGAGGCGGCCCTCGACAACGCGGTGAACGCCGGACCGGCGGTCATCGTCTCGCTGGAAGATACGTCCTACTTCGACAGCAAGGGCATCCACGTGCTGCTGATGTTCGCAGGGCGGCTGATGCGCTCGGGGCAGCACCTCGCCATCGTCGCGCGGCCGGGAACGGCCCCGCGCCGGCTGCTGGAGATTGCGGGGGTCCTGACCGTGGTGCCGACGTTCGGTTCGATCGATGAAGCGATCACTGCCACGATCGCCGGGTCGGCCGGATCGACGACCCTGATCCCGCAGTCCGGATAGAGACGCCTTCGCTGGTTCCCCGCTGACGACACAGATTCTCGTCGGCTGCCTGCTCAGCGCCGCTGTCGCGGGAGTCGGCTGGCGTGCGCATGCGCTGACCGTGAGCGGCGCGCTGGCGGCGGTGGTGGTGGGGACGGCGATCTACGGATTCGGCGGCGTGGCGTGGGCCGTGCTGCTGCTCGTGTTCTTTGCCACCAGCAGCCTGCTGACGTTTGCCGGAGGCCAGAGCAAGATCGCCTCAGGCGACCGCGGAGGACGGACGGCGGGGCAAGTGCTGGCGAACGGATCGGTCGCGGCGGGGCTTGCCGTCAGCCATTCTGTCGCCCCGGCCCTCTGGGCGACCGCCGCGTTCGCCGGCGCCATCGCGGCGGCAACGGCCGATACGTGGGCGACGGAAATCGGCCTGCTCAGCTCGGCGCCGCCCCGGTTGATTACCACCGGACAGATCTGTCAGCCCGGGGAGTCCGGGGGTATCACCTGGCTGGGAACACGGGCCGGCCTCGCCGGGGCCGGTGTCATCGCTGTGGCCGGAAACCTGCTGCTTGGCGCGCCATTCCTCGGGGTCTGGATCGCGGGGATGCTCGCGATGCTCGTCGACAGCCTGCTCGGTGCAACGCTGGAAGCCCGCCTGCGGATGCTCACCAACGACAGCGTGAATTTGGTGACTACGACGACCGGCGCACTGATCGCCGCCGCCCTGGCCGGGGCTCTGCCCTAGAACGACACGCACACGGCGGCGACCAGGCCGGCCACGACCGGGGGTTCGGGATTGTGGAACCGATACTCGTAGGCCAGGTTTCCTTCATAGTCGCTTTCACAGCTGAGCCGGAGCCTCCCCATCAGCCCTTGGTTATCCGGCCGCGCGGTTACGTCGGACGTGGCGGGGGTGAGCGCCGCCTTCGTAACCCGCGTGTTCTCCCCGAACTCCAGCCAGCGTTGCTCGCTGTTCGGCCGCAGCCGGATTTGTCCGAACGGTTCCGCGCAGCCGAGCCGCAAGTCGATGCGCCTGAGTGAGAACGCGGCGGTAAGACTCTTGTAATCAAAGGTCACGGCGTACATCCCTGCGGGGGCCTCACACTTGATCGTGATGCCCCCGCCCAGCGGTCCGGCTTGATTGTCGAGCATCACCGTCGGCGGCGCTCCGGGGCCGCCGGCGGTGACTTGAGGATTCTCGACCTCCGTGCCGGGTCCGGTTCCCCACCGCAGGATTTCGCGCTGCCGTATCGTCAGCCGAAAAACGTCCGCCCCGATGGGCTGCGACGATGCGACACGTTCCGGGGCCTGCGACAGTGCCATCACCAGAACGATGCAAACGATGATCACCCACGCGCGCATGTGTCGCCTCGAGGCGCTTAATGGCGGAAGTGACGGATGCCGGTGAACACCATTGCGATCCCATGCTCCGCCGCCGCATCAATGACTTCTTGATCACGCAGCGACCCCCCTGGCTGAATGACGGCGGTGACGCCGGCGCCTGCGGCGGCATCGATCCCGTCGCGGAACGGGAAGAAGGCGTCCGACGCAAGGACCGCTCCGGCCGTTCGATCGCCCGCGCCTTTGACCGCGATCTCCACCGCGCCCACGCGGTTGGGCTGGCCGGCTCCGATGCCGACGGTGGCGTGTCCCTTCGCCAGCACGATCGCGTTGGATTTCACCCACTTCACGACCCGCCAGGCAAACATCAGATCGGCGAATTCCTCCGGTGTCGGCGAGCGCGGCGTGACGACGGTCAGCCGGTCGTCGATCAGATCGACCGCGTCGATCGCCTGGGCCAGCAGGCCGCCGGACACGCTCTTGGTCTCGATGCCTGCTCGGTGTGCACGCGCTCCCGTATCGAGCACGCGGAGGTTGGGACGCCGCGCCAAGGCGACCAGCGCGGCCGGATCGAACGCCGGGGCGATGACCGCCTCGGTAAAGATCTCCAGGATCGCTTCGGCCGTGGACTCATCGACGGTGGCATTGCAGCCGACCACGCCGCCGAAGGCCGATGTCGGATCGCACTCGCGGGCCGCCTGGTAGGCCGCGAGCACGGATGCGGCCGTGGCCGCCCCACACGGGGTTGCGTGCTTGACGATCACCGTAGCGGGCTCCTCGAACTCTCCGGCCGCCCCCCACGCCGCGTCGAGATCGACGATGTTGTTGAACGACAGCTCCTTGCCCTGCAGCTGGCGGGCCGCCGCAACCGTCCCCGCCCGCGGCCGATCGGTGGCATAGAACGCGGCGCGCTGGTGCGGGTTCTCCCCGTACCGCATCGCCTGCCTTTGGCGATACGAGAGAACGAGCTGCGCGGGAAACGCGCCGTCTGCGGAGCGGTCGCCGAAGTAGGCGCTGATGGCCGCGTCGTAGGCCGCCGTCCGCCTGAACGCTTCGACCGCGAGCCGGCGGCGTACCGCCGCATCAGTGTCCAGCCCGCCGTGCCGGCGCGCGATGAACTCCGCATACTGTGCGGGGTCGCTGAGCACCGTCACGCGCTCCCAGTTCTTCGCGGCCGCCCGCAGGAGCGACACCCCGCCGATATCGATCAACTCGACGGCTTCCGCCTCGGTGAGATCCCCGGCCGCGGTTTTGGATTCGAACGGATACAGGTTCACGACGACGAGATCGATGGCCGCCAGGCCATGGGCGTCCAGGTCAGCCTGGTGGGCCGCCTCGTCCCGCGCCAGGATTCCGGCAAAGACCGCCGGATGCATCGTCTTCACGCGGCCGCCGAGCACTTCCGGAAACCCGGTCAGGTCTGCGACGTCCCGGACGGCGACGTCGCTCTCCCGCAGCGCCACGGCCGTGCCTCCCGTCGCTAGAATCTCTACGCCTTCCCCGGCCAGAGCCCGGCCCAGTTCTCCGAGACCGGTCTTGTCCCAGACGCTGATGAGGGCGCGGCGGATCACAGGGACGTGCCTCGTGGCTCGTGCCTCGTGCCTCGACGAACTCTCAATCATCATGTCCAGCTCCCACTGATTCCACATCTTCCTCGAGGCTCGAGGTACGAGGCTCGAGACTCGGCAGTATAGTGACGCGCCTCCCCTCAATGTGCAGCCGCCCCTCAGCAAACAGCCGGATCGCTTCCGGATACAGCCGGTGCTCCTCCCGGGCGATGCGGGCGGCCAGCGTTTCCACGGTGTCGTCGGGCTCTACCGGCACCGCGCTCTGCAGGATGATGGGACCGCCGTCGGGGATCTCGTCGACAAAATGCACGGTGCATCCACTGACCCGCACGCCCCGGTCCAGGACCGCGCGGTGAACGCGCTCGCCGTACATCCCGACGCCGCCGAATGACGGCAGCAGCGCGGGGTGGATGTTCATGATCGATCCGGGAAAGTGCTGGACCGTCGGCGGGCTGAGGATGCGCAGGAATCCGGCAAGGCAGATCAGATCCGGCGCGTACGATTCTAGCGCTTCGGTCAGGCGGCGCTCGAAGGCGTCGCGGTTCGGAAAGCTCCGCACCGGCAGCACCACCACCGGGATGCCGGCGCTTCGGGCCCGCGCCAGGGCCCCCGCGCGGGGATTGTCCGACACGACGGCGACCACGCTGCCGAAGATGTCACCCCGATCGCAGCCATCGATGATGGATTGGAGGTTCGTCCCGTGCCCGGAAGCGAGAACGGCGATTCTGACGTGCCTCATCGCAGGTCCACGCCCGTCTCGCCGGTCGTGATCTCCCCTACCACCCACGCCTCGGTGCCGTTCGCCCGGCACATGTCGGCGGCGATCCCTGCCCGGGACTTCGGGACGACGGCGAGCATCCCGAGGCCCATGTTGAAGGTGGCAAACATCTCCTCCGCGGCGATACTGCCGGCATCCGCGATGAACGTGAAAATCGGCGGGGGGACCCATGCCGCGACGTCGATCCTCGCGCGGCAGTCCGCAGGCAAGATCCGGGCGAGATTTGTCTGGATGCCTCCGCCGGTGACGTGGGCGGCGCCGCGCAGCATTCCTGCTCGTGCCAGGGCCTGCAGCGGTTTCCGGTACGACCGGTGCGGTTTCAGGAGCGCGTCACCGAGCGGTCCGCCGATTTCCGCCACCACATCGCGCAGCGACCACCGTCTCCGAGCGATGAGCGCGCGCACCAGCGTGTAGCCATTGGTGTGCAGGCCGTTGGACGGCAGCCCGAGCACGACATCTCCCGGACGGATGGCCGCGCCGTCGCAGAGCTGGTCGCGCTCCGCCGCGCCGACGACGCAGGCCACGACGTCGAGACCGTGTTCGCTGTAGACCCCGGGCATCTGCGCGGTCTCCCCTCCCAACAGCGCGACCCCTTCCTCCCGGCACGCGGCGGTGATCCCGTCGAGGATGATGGCCGCGTCAGCAGGATCCAGCGGCGCCGCGGCCAGGTAGTCCAACGCAAACAACGGCGTCGCCCCGACAACGGCGACGTCGTTGACGCCGTGGACGATGGCGTCGCGGCCGACGACGTCCAGCCGCCCGGCGGCTTTGGCCAGCAGGACTTTCGTCCCCACGCCGTCGATCGACGAGACCAGGACCGGATCGGTCAGCCCGGTGAGATGGAAGAGGCCGGCGAAGTGCCCCACATCCCCGATCACGGCCGTCGAGTAGGTGCTGCGGATGCGCTCGCGAGTCCCGGTGAGCACATTGCCCGCCGCGTCGCGATCGACCCCGGCATCTTTGTAGGTCAGCCGCATGTGCGTCATGTCCTTAGTGGTCATTGCGAGGAGCGCAAGCGACGAAGCAATCTCGCAATCATCGGATGGTCCGAGATTGCTTCGCTCCGCCCGCAATGACTTCTTGATTGACCTCGACAAGTTCCAGCGCGAACCGTCCCGCTGTGGCCTCCGCGGGCACCGCGGTTGGATAGACACCGTCCAGGCAGGCCATGCACAAACGTTCTCGCGCCAGCTGCAGCGCCTCGACAAGGCCCCGCTGGCTGAGGTAGCCGAGGGAATCGGCGCCGATCAAAGTTTGAATCGCGGCGACCGAATAGCTCGCCGCCACGAGCTGGCCGCGGCTGCTGGTATCGATCCCGTAGAAACATGGGAACCGGATCGGCGGCGACGAGATGCGAACGTGGACTTCGGTCGCTCCGGCGGCGCGGAGCATCCGCACGATCTTCCCGCTGGTCGTCCCGCGCACGATCGAATCGTCCACCAGCACCAGCCGCCGGCCTTCGATGACGTCCCGCAGCGCGTTGAGCTTCAAGCGGACGCCGAAGTCCCGGGTCGCCTGATCCGGCTGGATAAACGTCCGGCCGATGTAGCGGTTCTTGATGAGCCCGACCTCGAACGGCAGCCCCGACGCGTCCGCGAACCCCATCGCCGCGGAGGTGCCGGAATCGGGCACCGCGATGACGAGGTCCGCGGGCACCGGGTGCTCGCGGGCCAGGATCTGCCCCATCCGCCGACGCGTGACGTGGACGTTGCGGTCGTCGAGCACGGTATCCGGACGGGCGAAGTAGATGTACTCGAACACGCAGTGGGCGTGGCGCGCCACCGGCAGGCTCTGCCGGCTGCGCATCCCGGCGTGATCCAGCACGATCAGTTCGCCCGGCTCAACGTCGCGCACGAACTCAGCACCGACGTGGTCGAAGGCGCAGGTCTCCGACGCCAGGATCCAGGTGGCGCCGCGCCGGCCGAGCACGAGCGGCCGGATCGCATACGCGTCGCGAAAGCCCACCACCACACCCCCGGCCATCGCGGTGACGGTGTAGGCGCCGTCGATCCGCGCCATGCAGTACCCGATCGCATCCTCCAACGCGCCGACCGGCGCCGTCGCGATCAGCTGAGCGATCACCTCGCTGTCGGTCGTCGAGGTGAAGCGGACCCCCGCCGCCTCGAGGTCGGCGCGCAGCGCGGGCGCGTTGATGAGGTTCCCGTTGTGCGCGAGCGCAAGATCCCCCCACGGCGACGGAACCAGCAGCGGCTGCGCGTTCTCGATCCTCGCCGATCCCATCGTGGAGTAGCGCACGTGCCCCACGGCCTGATGGCCGCGCAGGGCGGCGACTTGGGTCTGATCAAACACCTGCGCGACCAGACCCATCCCCTTGTGGAGGATGGTTTGAGTTCCGTCGCCGGCGGCGATGCCGGCGCTCTCCTGCCCGCGGTGCTGGAGCGAATACAGCCCCAGATGCGCCAGCGGGGCGGCCGGTCCGTCGGCGCTCCAGACGCCGATGACGCCGCACTCTTCGCGGAGCTTGTCGGACAGCGTCATGCAAAAATCTCCGCCAGCGTGTCGTAGGCTTGCGCCATCTCCGAAATCGGTGCATCAATCGCGCGGCGACCAGCCGCATCGATTCTCAGCCGATCCCCACCGGTGCGTCCGAGCAGCGTAACCGGGACGGCGTGCGTTGCGGCGAGTTCGCGCAGCGCGGCGAGGAATTCATCGGTCATCGAGACGACGATGCGCGACGGCGCTTCCCCAAAGAGCGAAGCGTCGACGGGGCCGATATCTGGGAGCGTCACCTCCGCGCCGACCCCGCCGGCGATAGCGCATTCCGCCAGCGTTACGGCGACGCCGCCGTCGGAACAGTCGTGGGCCGACTGCAGCCATCCGCGCGCGACGGCCTCGCGGACGACGGTCAGGACCCCGCGGTGCAGATCGAACTCCACATCTGCGGGCCGGCCACGCACCACGCCGTGCACTACGTTGAGGAACAAGCTGCCGGCCAGCCGCGGCGCCGTGCCGCCCAGGAGCACCACCGCGGCACCGGGCTGCCGGAAGCCGGCCGAGCACGTCTGTGCGACGTCGCCGATGAGACCGACCGCCGCGACCACCGGGGTCGGCGGGATGGGCCCGTCGGGGGATTCGTTGTAAAACGAAACATTGCCGCCGACAACAGGAATCCGCAGCGCGCGGCAGGCGTCGGCAATGCCGGCAACGGCCTGCCGGAACGTCCAGAACACTTCAGGATCCTCCGGGTTTCCGAAATTGAGACAGTCGGTGATGCCCAACGGCGCCGCCCCCACGCAGGCCAGTGCGGCGGTCACCTCGGCGACGGCCACCCGGGCCCCGCGATACGGATCGAGCGAGCAGAACCGTCCGTTCCCGTCAACGGCGAGGGCGATGCCCTTGGGGGAACTCTCGATGATCCGCAAGACGGCGGCGTCGGCCGCCCCGGGAGGGATAACCGTCCGAACCTGGACGCTGTGATCGTACTGCTGAAACACCGACCGCTTGCTGGCCACGTCGGGATGCGCCAGCAGCCGGCGAAGCGCGTCGTCTGGTTCGATGCCGGGCATCGCAGATTCGTCGAATTCCCACTGCGTGGCCAGTCCGAGCGGCTCGCACGCGGCCGGCCGGTAGGCGGGAGCTTCCGCCAGGGCGTACGGGGGCAGCGATGCGATGATCTCGCCGCGATGGCTGATCCGGAGCTCCGGCTCATCGACGACGCGACCGATCACCTCCGCCTGCAAGCCCCAGTGGTGGAAGAGGGCCATCACCTCGCGCTCCGATCCGGGCCGCACGACGAGCAGCATCCGTTCCTGCGATTCCGACAAGAGGATCTCGTCCACACGGATCGACGCTTCGCGCAGGGGGACCGCATCCAGGTCGATGACCATCCCCACCCCGCCTCGGGCGGCCATCTCGCTGGCGGCGCAGGTCAACCCCGCGGCGCCCATATCCTGCACCGCCGTCACGTGGCCGGTGGCCAAGGCCTCCAGCGTCGCTTCGATGAGGAGTTTGCCGGCGAAGGGATCGCCCAACTGCACCGCGGCGCGATCATCCCGGCCGGCATCGAGCTCTTCGGAAGCAAACGCGGCCCCGCCGATGCCGTCACGTCCGGTCCGCGCGCCCGCGTAGATCACCGGACTGCCGGCGCCGCCGGCACGGGATCGCGCCAACCGGTCATGGCGCACCAGGCCGAGGCATGCGACGTTGACCAGCGGGTTGCCGCCGTAGCGCGGGTCGCTGAAGACCTCTCCGCCGACAGTGGGAACGCCGATGCAGTTTCCATACCCGGCGATCCCCCGCACGACGCCGGCGGCCTGCGCCCGCGTCTTTGGATCGCTCAATGACCCAAACCGCAGCGAGTCCAGCAGCGCGACCGGCCGCGCGCCCATCGCGAGGATGTCGCGGATGATCCCGCCCACGCCGGTCGCCGCTCCGTTGTAGGGATCGACGGCGCTGGGGTGGTTGTGGCTTTCCATCTTGAACGCCACCGCCCAGCCGCCGCCGATGTCCATGACACCGGCGTTCTCGCCCGGCCCCTGCAAAAGAGCCGGCCCGTCCGACGGCAGCAGCTGCAGGGTGAGCCGGGAATGCTTATAGCCGCAGTGCTCAGACCACATCACGCCGAACAGCCGCCGCTCCAACGGCGAAGGCTCGCGGCCAAGGCGGCGGACGATGTCGGCGTACTCCTCCTGTGTCAATCCGACTGTTTCAGGAGACGGAAGTGCAAGCGTCGCCGGACCTGGGGCCTGGGGACTAGGGCCTGGAACCAACGAGGTCGCTCCTCTTAGACCCGAGGAATGCAATCGCCGACTCGAACAGGAGCCGTCCATCGGTTGACCCCAGAACGGCCTCCGACGCGCGCTCGGGATGCGGCATCAGCGCCATCACGTTCCCGCGCGGGTTGCAGATCCCCGCGATGTTCTGCAGTGCGCCGTTGGGGTTGGCGTCCGGCGTCACGGCGCCGAATGGATCGCAGTAGCGGAACACCACCTGGCCGTTTCGTTCGATGGCGTCGACGGTCCCCGGAGGCGCGTAGAAGTTGCCCTCCCCGTGGGCGACCGGCATCTTCAAGATTTGCCCGACCCGCAGACCCGACGTAAACGGCGTGTTGGAGGACTCCACCCGCAGCCAGACGTCGCGGCAGCGGAACTGCAGGGAGGCGTTCCTGATCATCGCACCGGGAAGCAGCCCGGCTTCCAGCAGCACCTGGAACCCGTTGCAGATCCCAAGCACAAGCCCGCCGGCAGCGGCGAACCGGCGCACCGCCTCCATCACCGGTGAGGTCGCGGCGATGGCGCCGGCGCGCAGGTAGTCGCCATACGCAAACCCGCCGGGCAGCACCACGCACTCGACGCCCTGCACGGTGGGCTCGCCGTGCCAGGGCTCGACCACGTCCTGGTGCAGCACGTCGCCCAGGACATGGACGCAGTCGCGATCGCAGTTGCTTCCGGGGAAGACGACGACGCCGAACTTCACTGCTGCGGCCCCGATTCGATTCGCCAATCCTCAATCAACGGATTGGCCAGCAGCCGCTCGCACATCTGCTTGACCTCATCCATCGGATACGCGTCGGGCACCGCCAGCTCGACGTAGCGGCCGACCTTCACCTCGTCGACGCCGGTGTAGCCGAGCGCACGAAGCCCCTGTTGCACTGCCTGCCCCTGCGCGTCGAGGATGCCTTCTTTCAGCGTGATGACGATGTTGATAGTGGCCACCTTCGCCTCAGCCTCCCGTATTGGTATGGGTCAACCTCGCCAGCGTTTCCGCGTACCGCGCCTGTGTCGCCTCGACGACCTCGGGCGGCAGCTCCGGTACGGGCGGCTCGTGGTTCCATCCAATCTGGTTGAGGTAATCGCGCACGAACTGCTTGTCAAACTGGACCAGCGACGACGGATACCGGCCGGCGTCCCAGTAGCGCGACGAGTCGGGCGTCAGCGCCTCGTCGATGAGGGTCAGCAGGCCGTTGCGAAGACCGAATTCGAACTTGGTGTCGGCGAGCAGCAAGCCGCTGCGGCGCGCGTGATCCGCGGCGAACCGGTACAGCGCCAGGCTCGCATCCCGCAGGGCGGTCGCGGTCGACGTCCCCACCAGCTCCGCCATGCGCTCGAAGGTGATGTTCTCATCGTGGCCGTGCGTCGATTTCGTGGCGGGCGTAAAGATCGGCTGCGGGAACCGGTCCCCGTTGCGCAGGCCCTCGGGCAGCGGCCGTCCGGCCACGGTGCCGGCGGCGCGATACTCCTCCCAGGCCGATCCGGTCAGGTAGCCGCGCACGACGCACTCGATGTCGATGCGGTGGCAGTGCCGGACGAGCATCGTCCGGCCCTCGTACGCCGCGCGATCGGCCTGCCGCAGCGCCGGCAGCCGCCGGACGATGAAGTCCCACTCCGCGGACACCATGTGGTTGGCCAGCAGCGGCCGCGTCTTCTCGAACCAGAATGCCGACAGCTGCGTCAGCACCGTCCCTTTCCCGGGAATCTGCGTCGGCAGCACGTGGTCGAACGCGGACAGACGATCCGTGGCCACGATCAGGAGGTAGTCTCCCGACGTGTACACGTCGCGCACCTTCCCACGCGTATATAGAGGAAGAGGAAGATCCGCTTGGTACAGACTGACGGCGCTCATCGATTCACCCCACTTGGCGTCGGCGTGCGAGCCGGAATGCCCACGCGTTCCAGAATCACATCGACGTACTGCAGGTACGCCCGGTAGTCGAAAAGCTCGTCGAGCTCGGGATCCGAAAATTGACCGCTGCGGGCCAGCGCGTCGCGGAACGTCCCCTGCCCGTCCAGCGCCGCGGCGGCCGCGGTCTGCACGATCGCGTAGGCGTCGTCGCGGCTCAGTCCGCGCTCCAGCAGCGCCAGCAGCACGCGGTGGCTGAACACCAACCCGCCCGCGGCCTCAAGGTTGCGCCGCATCGCGTCGGGGTAGATCCGCAGTCCCTCCAGCACGAACGCCGTTTTCCGCAGCATGTAGTGCAGCAGCGACGTCGCCCCGGGAATCGCGATCCGCTCGACCGACGAGTGGGAGATGTCGCGCTCGCCCCACAGCGCCTGGTCTTCCAGCGCCGCCAGGGCGTAGCCGCGCAGGACTCGGGCCAGCCCGGCGATCCGCTCGCAGATGATGGGGTTGCGCTTGTGCGGCATGGCCGACGATCCCGTCTGTCCCGGCAGGAACGGCTCGGCCACCTCGCCGATCTCGGTGCGGGCGAGGCCGCGGATCTCCGTGGCGATCTTCTCCAGCGTGCCGCCGGTGATCGCCAGCGCGCTCACGTATTCCGCGTGCCGGTCGCGCTGCAGGATCTGGGAGGACACCGCCGCCGGCACGAGATCCAGGCCTTCGCAGACGTACGCTTCCACCGCCGGGGACAAGTGAGCGTACGTACCCACTTCTCCGGAAATTTTGCCGACCGCCATCACCGCGCGGGCCCGGCGCACCCGGTCGATGTCCCGCTCGACCTCTGCCAGCCAGTTCGCGGCCTTCACGCCGAATGTGGTCGGTTCGGCCTGCATCCCGTGCGTGCGGCCGGCCATCAACGTGAAACGGTGGGTGTCGGCGAGCCGGGTCAGCGTCATTC
>JBIOXT010000090.1:0-9858 GCA_044869795.1 bacterium
GGAAGCCAGGGACGAGCCACGAGGCACGAGGCACGAGGCACGTGGCGAGGCCCGTGAATTCCCGTACTGGAAGCACAAGACGATCAAGAAGGTGACGGAGGACATCGCGGGGTTTCACTTCAATACCGCCATCGCCGCATTGATGGAGTACGTCAACTATCTGTACAGGGCCAAGACCGACCACGCCGGATCAGCGGCGTGGGACGAAGCGATCGGCGCGCTGGTCCTGATGCTGGCGCCGTTAACCCCGCATCTGGCCGAAGAATTGTGGGCGCAGATGGGACGGCCATACAGCGTACACGGACAGCGCTGGCCGACGTTCGACGAAGCGGCCGCCCGCGCGTCCACGGTCACGCTGATTCTGCAGGTGAACGGCAAGGTGCGCGACCGGCTGCAGGTGCCGGAAGGGATTGGCGTCGACGAAGCCCGCGCCCTGGCCCTGGCCAACGAGAAGGTGAAGCAGTTTGTCGACGGCCACGAGGTTGCGGACGTCGTGGTCGTGCCGGGTCGGCTGGTGAATGTTGTGACCAAATAATGCAAGCGAGCAGCCAAAAGGGGGTGATGCCGTTGGAACTCGGTTAGGCAGGATAAGCCCGCAGGTCGACGTCCATGCCGTCGAGGCCAGGTGGCGTGATGCATGGGAGCGCGACGGCACGTACCTGACGCCCGCCGCCTCTCCCGCCCGTCCCAAGATGTACGTCCTCGATTTCTTCCCGTACCCGTCGGGCGATGGTCTGTCGGTCGGCCACGCCAAGAACTACGTCCCGACCGATGTCCTGGCGCGCTATTACCGCATGCGCGGCTTTGCTGTGCTGCATCCGATGGGGTGGGACGCCTTCGGCCTGCCCGCCGAGAACGAGGCGCTGCTGCGCCGGCGGCACCCCGAGGCCACGACGCGCGAGTACTCCGCCAATTACAAACGCCAGCTCCGGCTGCTGGGGTGTTCGTACGACTGGACGCGCGAGTTCTCGACCAGCGATCCCGCGTTCTACAAGTGGACCCAGTGGACTTTCCTGCTGCTGCTGCGCCGTGGCCTGGCGTATCGCGCCGTCGGGTGGCAGTGGTGGTGTCCGCGCTGCCGCACCATCCTGGCCAACGAGCAGGTTGTCGAGGGGCGATGCTGGCGTCATACCGACACCCCGGTGGAGCGCCGCGCGCTCGAGCAATGGTATGTCCGGACGACGGCGTATGCCGATCGCCTGCTGGAGGATCTGGACCGGCTGGACTGGCCCGACTCCATCAAGGCGATGCAGCGCCACTGGATCGGCCGCACCGAAGAGCAGACGGCCGACGGTATCGCGGTGCGGTACCGGCTGCACGACTGGCTGATCAGCCGCCAGCGCTTCTGGGGCGCTCCGATCCCGGTGGTGTACTGCGGCCGTGACGGGATCGTACCGGTCCCCGAGGACCAACTGCCGGTGGTGCTGCCCCGGGTCGAGCAGTATGAGCCCTCGGGCACGGGCCGCTCGCCGCTGGACGCCATCGCCGAATTCGTGGAGACCCGCTGCCCGCGCTGCGGCGGGCCCGCCCGCCGCGAGACCGATACATTGGATGGATTTGCGGACTCAAACTGGTACTTTCTGCGATTCGCGAACCCCGCGTACACGTCCGGTCCGTGGGACCCGGACGCGGCCCGCTACTGGCTGCCCGTCGACTGGTACGTCGGCGGAGCGGAGCACGCCGTGATGCACCTGCTGTACGCCCGGTTCTTCACGAAAGTCCTGGCCGATGCCGGGCTGGTGACGTTCACCGAGCCGTTCACCCGCCTGCGGAACCAGGGAAGTATGCTCTCGCCGGCAGACGGGATGCGCATGAGCAAGTCGCGGGGAAACGTGGTCACGCCCGACGAGGTTGTCGGCCGCTACGGCGCGGACGCGCTGCGGACGGCCGTGCTGTTCATCGGGCCGTTTGACCAGGACGTGACGTGGGATCCCTCGGCGATGGTCGGGGTGGCGAGGTTCGTTCGTCGGCTCTCCGGACTGTTCGCGCGGGCGGCCGCGCAACCGACGGCGCCCGCCGTCACCGGCGCCGACCCCGCGCCGATCCGGTTTGCGCTGCATCAGTTGATCGTGGCGGCCGGAGAAGCCATCGAGCAGTTTCGGTTCAATACGCTGGTCGCGGCACTGATGCGTTTTACCGGTGATGCGCTGCGGTGGGAACGCACCTGGGCCGGCACGCCGCTGTGGGAGGAACTGATCGACGTGCTCGTGCGGATCGTGGCGCCGTTGGCGCCGTTTGCGGCGGAGGAGGCCTGGCACGCCCTCGGCCGGGCCGGGAGCGTGCACAACGCAACCTGGCCGGCGCCGGGATCGCCGGCGGGCGCGAAGCCGGCCGCGCGGACGATCGTCGTCACGGTCGACGGCCGCGTGCGGGATCGGTTTGAGGTTTCCGTGGACGCCGACCGGGACACCCTGGCCGGCCTAGCACAATCGCGTCCAAAAGTGATCGCGGCGCTCGGCCGGCGTCGGGTCGCCGAGGTGATCGTCGTGCCGGACCGCCTGGTGAACTTCGTGACACGGGGAAACGAGGGAACGGATTAGTCCCGTTCCCTCGTTCCCTTGATCGCGTGTTCCCGCAGTTGATGTGGTTACCGCACCGTCACCGTGAACTGGACCTGCTTCTGTCCACGCTGTGGATCCCGTGCGATCACGGTAATCAGGTACGGCGAGTTGTGCGCAATGATCGTGATCGGGACCGTTGTGTCGAATCCGCCGCCGGGTCCGGCCGTGACGACCTTGCGCCCGACCTGCGACCCCAGGAACCATGTCACGACGATCTCGACCTCTGCCCCGCCCACCGTTCTCCCCGCCACCCGGATCGGATTGCCGACGGTGCTGTTGGGTCGGGGTTGGGAAACGGTCAGCGTCATCTCTCCGGTTGTGGTCGTGCCGCCGGAGAGGATGTTGATTTCCCATGCCTCACGCGTGGTGGGATTCTGGCGGATTTCCACGACCTGACCCGCTCTCAACGCGTCGACGCCGTTGGAGGCGGTCTTGCCGTTGATCTCCACGACGACGGACGGGTTCCACTTGATCGACCGGCCGTCGGTCAGCACCAGCGTGGCGCCGGCTTTCGCCACCGCCTCGATCTTGCCGGTCGTCATCAGGTAGCTGGCGCGGATGCGTGTGGCGACGTTGTTCGTGAACGTCACCTCCGCGTCATCGCCGACCCGCAGGGCAGCGACGCCCACCGAGCCGCCGGCGCCTGTGCCGGCGTCGATCCGCGTGATCGCCGTGTCAACGGTGACCCGGACTCGATACGCGATGTTCCCGGACTCGACGGTCACCGTCGGGACGTCCTGCGCGGTCTGCGCCAAGACGATCGCGGTGATGACGCCCTTGACGGTCTGTGTGGTCGGTCCGGGACCCGGCGGCGGCGGTGGAGGAGGCCCGCCCCCGGCCGTGGTGATGTTCACCGTCCGTGCGGCCGCATCGTAGTCCACCGTCGCTCCCAGGGACTCGCTGATGAAGCGCAGCGGAACGAGGGTTCGTCCGCCGACGATCTGGGCCGGCACGTCCAGCGTAATCGGGTTGTCGTTGACCTTCGCGGTGCGGCTGCCGATCTGCAGCTCCACCACCGTGGTCCCGCGCACGGCGCGCACGGTGCGGGTCGCGGGAATCCATTCCACGAACGCGCCCATCTTTTCGAAGATCCCCCGCAGCGGTACCAGAACCCGGCTCCCGACGACGACCGGTGGCTGATCGAACTGCACCTGGTCGCCATCGACAAAGACCCGGACCGGGGACTGGGCCACCACGGACGCCACCGGCGCGGTCACCATCAACACGGCGGACAGCGCCAGGGCCGCAAGTGCACGACTCCGCATGTTCATACCCCCTTTCGTCTATGTACGAAGAAAGCGACCCGCTGGGTTTCCGGGGTCCAATTCCTGCCTGAGCGGCTATGCCAGCGGCCCGGTGCGCATCGCACACCGGGCCGCCTGTGTTTGCGACAGGAGATCAGCTGAGCGATAGCCGCGTCGTTACCGTCCGGCGGCGCTCAACTGCTGCTGCACGATCCGCGCTGCCTCAGCATACGTGATCCACTGACCGGTCTGTTGGAAGATCAGCCAGCGGAGGTATCCAGGCAGCGACATGAAGTTGGCCTCGGGGGAGAACGCCTTCAGGCTCGACACGTCCGGATACTGCTGTGCGAGCGCTGGGGCGACCGTGACCGCGAGGACCAGTGTGGCAAGGAGCACCACAATCAAGCCGCGGTGTCGCATATGCCTATCCCTCCTTCTGTGGATTCGTGTGATACGGCGTTCACTTGGAGCACTCTCCCGTCTATTTCCCCGCGCCGGGTCCGTCCAAACTTCCCGCGGGCGCCTGCGCCGCCGCGACCTTGCGGGAACCGCGGTGGGACCGGTATCCTGAGGGTAAACCGATGGGCGGGAGTTGCCGTGGAGTCCATACCTTCGAAATCCCAAACTGCGCAGCCTGAACGGATCGAGCTCACCATCCCCGGACGGCCGGAGTACGTCGCCGTCGTCCGCCTTGCTGCTGCGGCGATCGCCGGCCGCATGAGTTTCACGTTCGACGAAATCGAGGACCTCAAGGTCGCCGTCGGCGAGGTGTGCTCGTCGGCCATCCTGACCGGGACGCCGCGGCTGCAGGTGGTGTTCGACGTGCGTCCCCAACAGCTGGAGATCGCCGTCACGCACACACCGGGTCGGACCGCCCGCGCCAAACGCGAGCAGGACCTGGACAAATTGCTCGTGCAGGTGTTGATGGATGAAGTGGTCATCACCAGTGACGGGGATGACCACGTGACGCGGATGTCCAAGCGGCTGGCAAAATCTTGACGATCGACGCTCGCTGATGGCACGCTCCGCCCGCAAGCGGCAGGATCGCGACGCGCTCCGCGCGCTGTTTGCAGAGTTTGCCCACTCCAGGGATCCCGGCGTTCGTGAGCAACTGGTGCTGGCCCACGGCAGCCTGGCCGCCTACCTTGCGCGGAAGTTCGCCAACCGCGGCGAGCCGCTGGAAGACATCACTCAGGTTGCCCAGATCGGGCTGCTCAAAGCCGTCGACCGGTTCGATCCCGAGCGTGGCATCGAGTTCACGACGTATGCGACGGTGACCATCGTCGGTGAGATCAAACGGCACTTCCGGGACAAGTTCTGGGCCGTGCGGGTCCCCCGCCGGCTGCGGGAGCTCAACAACACGCTGATGAAGGCGGTGGAGGGACTGGCCCAGCGGCTGGGCCGGTCGCCGACGATCCCGGAGATCGCGGCGGAGACGGGGGTGCCGTTTGAGGATGCCGTCGAGGCGTTCGAACTCGGCCGGGCCTACAGCCCGGCGTCCCTCGACGCCGAACTCAGCGAGGGCGGCGATGAGCACGCGTCATCCCTGATGGACTACCTGGGGACCGAAGATCCGGCGATCGAGCGGCTGGAAGACCGGCAGACCCTCGAAGGGGCGCTGCAGATGTTACCGGCGCGCCAGCGCGAGATCCTGCAGATGCGGTACTACGATGGCCTCTCCCAGTCCGAGATCGCCAGGCAGCTGGGGATCTCGCAGATGCACGTCTCCCGGATCCAGCGGGAGGCGCTGCGCAGGCTGCGCACCCTCATCGAAGCATAGATAGCGGCCAGGTCAACTCGACCGCCGTGCCCGAGGGGCCGGAGTGCGTCTGGACCGCATGGGCGAACCCTTCCATGATCCGCGTGCCGCGTCCGCTGCCGTGGCGGCGGGTGGTCCGCCACTGCCCGCGGTCCACGACCTCGACCGTCAGCGTGCCCTCGGCGGATCCGGCGCGCACCACCAGGGCGTCGGGGGTGCCGCGGTACGCATGCTCGACCGTGTTCAACGCCGCCTCCCCCACGGCGATGACGACGGACTCCACCTGATCTTCCGCCAGCCCCAGGCGCCGTCCGTACTCGCGGATCGCCCGCCGCACGCGCGGCAGGCTCTCCGGGACCGCCGGCAGGGCGAACTCCAGGGGCGCGCCGTCCGCTTCCACGTCGAGGATCATGAGCGCGACGTCGTCCTCGTGCCGCCGGCCCATGAGTACCGCGTCGACAATCATGCCCACCGCGTCGGCGGGAGACCTCGGCAGCGTTGCGCGCACCGCGTCGGCGAGGCGCTGCTCGCCGGTCGCGATGTCGCGGGTCGCCTCGATCAGCCCGTCGGTGTAGGCGATCAGCCGCGTCCCTGCGGGCAGCATCAGCTCCCCGGAACCATAGCCCGTGGTGCCGGCAAAGCCGACCGGCGGCCCCGCCGAGGCAATGCGCTGTACTTCGCCGCCGGGCAGCACGAGCAGCACCGGCGGATGGCCGGCGCCGGAGTACGCAAAGCGGCTCGAGAAAGGATCGAAGACCGCGACCCACAGCGTGAGCTGCTGGGCCTCTGGAAAGGTTACCAGGAACCGATTCACGGCGTCGAGAATCTCCGCCGGCCGGCGGCCCTCTAGTCCGTAGGCTCGCACGAGCTGGCGAACCTGTCCCATCGTCGCCGCGGCAGGGACCCCGTGGCCGGCCACGTCGCCCATGCTGAGCAGGAGCGTGTCGGAGGGCAGCCAGAGCGCGTCGTACCAATCGCCGCCGATGCCGGCCTGCGGATCGGCGGGAAGGTACACCGCCTGCAGGCCTACAAATGGTGCCTGCGGGAGTTTCGCCGGCAGCAGCGCCCGCTGCAGCGCCTCGGAGAGTTCGCCGGCCCGCCGCTGCGCCTGACCGAACAACTGGTATCGCGACACCGTCAGCGCGAGGTGATCGGCGATCGGCTGGGCCACGCGGACGTGGTCATCGGTGTAGAAACCCGGCACAGTGTGCCCGAAGTTCAACGTGCCGATGGCGCGGCCCCCCACCATCAGCGGCAGGACCATGTACGATCGGACCCCCGCGGCGCTGAGCGGTTCGTCCTCGCCGAATTCCTGCGCGGCCGCGGTGTCGGCGCGGATGAACGGCTGGCGGTGGTCGATGACCCAGCCACGCAGGGTGCCAGGCTTTGGACCTTCCAGAGTGTCGGCGGGCACGGCCAGGTCGCGCCTCTTCAGGTAGGGCACGGTCAGCCGGTCTGTCTCCGGAACATAGAGCGAGACGGTGAGATGGACAAACGGCACCAGCGTCTGTAAGATGTCCCCGAATTCGTCGAACATGTCGCCCAGGTCCATCATCGACGAAGCCACGGAGGCCAGCCGGTTCATCGCGTCGAGCCGGCGCACGGCCTCCTCCGCATCCCCGCGGGCTTCGCGCTCGGCGGCGTAGAGGTAGGCGCTCTCGATCGCCGCGGCGGCCCGCCGCGCCAGATCTTCGGCCAGCGGCAGATCCTCGCTGGTGTACGACCGGCCGGAGTCGCCGGCGACGAAGGAAATCGCGCCGAGGGTCATCCCGCCGCTTCGCAGCGGCACGACCAGATGGGATGTGATGCCCAACTCGGCCAGCAGCTGCAGGTGGTCGGTGTCGACGGCCCGGGCGGCGAGGTCGTCCGCGCTGATCCGCGGCACCACCTCGGCCTGCCCGCTGCGCAGCACGGCGTAAATGGAATGGTCGTGGCCGGGCGGATACGAGCGCCGGAGCTCTCGAATCGTCAGTTCCTTTTCCGGATGCGAGTGCGCCACCGCGACCTGCTGCAGCGTGCCGTCGGGCGTGAGCAGATCGACGATGCACCAGTCGGCCAGCACCGGCACCGCCAGATGGGCGATGTTGGCCAGGGTTGTCTCATAATCCAGCGACGTGGCCAGGATCCGGCCGGCTTCCGCGAGCAGCGCCAGCCGGCGCTGGGCGTCTTCGGCCTCGGCCAGGGCCCGGACTTCCGCAGCGTACCGCTGGGCCAGCTGGATCGGGCCGCTGAGGACGAGCGCAACCCGCTGCAGCAGCCTCAAGTCGTCCGGACCAAAGACCGCCGGCTCGATGGAATCGACTTCCAGCAGCCCGAATGCCTGTCCCTGCCAGGCCAGGGGGACGGCGAGGTACGACCGCACGGGCGTCGTGGGGCGGAACCCCGCGGCGACGACGTCGGCGGACAGGAACGGAGTGTTCTGCTCGATGACCTGCCAGGATCGTCCGGGTCCGCGCGGCAGGCGCTGGCCGAGCGCGCGATCCGCAAAGGCCCCCGCCGCGGCGACAATGACCAGCGCATCCTGCTCCACGATCGCAATCGACCCGCCGGTGAACTGGATGAGACGGCGCAGGTGGTCCAGCACCGCGGCCAGGATGCGTTCGAGGTTGTGTTCTCCGGCCGCCGACGCGGCGATCGCGTTGAGCAGCTCTGCTTCGACCAAGGCCCGATCGAGCATTTCGGTCAGCGTGCTCATGCGGCGGTGCGCCGCCTCCGCCTCGGCGCGAGCCCGGCGTTCGGCGGACAATCGGGCGTCGGCGGATTGGTCCGAGGGCCTAGCTTTGCGGGGCACTCTGCGCCCACGATTGCGCGGCGCGAACGGCATCCTGCTCGGTCCGGAAGATTGGAAAGACCTCGTGCAGCCCTGTGATGGTAAAGATCTTCTCGATCTGGGGCTGGGTGTAGATCAGCCCGACGTTTCCGCCCGAGGCGCGAGACTGCTTCAATGCCGCCGTCAAGACGGACAGCGCCGTGCTGTCCAGGTAGGTGGTCTTCAGCAGGTTGACGATGAACCGGGCGTGTCCTTCACCCAGCAGGTCGGCCATCGCCGACTTCAGCTTCGGTGAGGTATAGATGTCGAGTTCCCCCGCGACGTCGAGCACCGGGACGCCGTCAACGATGCGGGTGTGCAATTGGACTTCCACCGTCGATCCTCCTGAAGGGGAAACCGCAGGTCCGTCGTGGCGTATGCGTTCACCGATGCGCCGCCCCACTCCTGCAGTCCGCGTCGTTTGATTGTTCAGCGGCGAGGATAAAACGAAGGTGGACGTTGTGAGATTGTCCGAAAGGAGGAACCCATGCCAAACGCACGGACCGCCCTGGTATTCTGCTTGGCGCTGTTGATCTTGGGGGTGATGACTGGGGTCATGTTCGCGCAGACAGAACCCCCGCCGCCCGGACCGCCCGGACCTCCCGGGCCGCCCGGACCTCCGGGTCTCCCCGGACCGCCTGGGGCGCCCGGTGCCCCCGGCCAGCCCGCACCGATGATCTTCGGCATGGATCAGACGACCGCAATCGTGATCGGCGTGATCCTGGTCCTGGTGATCATCTTGGCGATCGTGGCTGTTTCCCGAAGCGGCAGGGAAGAACGTACTGCATGAGTCATGAGGCCGGGCTCCCCGTGGGCCCGGCCTCACCGTTTGCCCTCTCGTTTGCCCGTCCCGGCTGCCCCATCTGAGCCTGCGCGGGTCTGCCCGCCTCCGGATTATACTGGGAGGAGGAGGGCGGAGGCGCGGCGTGCCGTGGTCCCGCAGCGAACAGATGGTGCTGCTGCTCGGCATCATCGCGGTGGTGGCGGGCGGCGCGGTGCTGCTCGGCGTGCGCAGGCCCCACCCACCGGTTCGGATCATCGACCCACCCGCCGTTACGGAGATCGTCGTGCAGGTCGACGGGGCAGTGCTGCGCCCCGGTCTCTACCGACTGCCCGCGGGTTCCCGCGTCGCCGACGCGCTGCGGTCCGCCGGTGGACTGACGCCGGCCGCCGACGCTGAGGCGGTGAACGGGGCGCGGCTGCTTCGCGATGGCGAGCGGGTCCAGGTTCCCGTGCGCGGGCAGGTCTCAACCGGCAGCCCGGCCGGAGCGGTCAACGTCAATGCCGCGACGGCTGAGCAGCTGGAAGCGCTTCCCGGGATCGGACCGGTGCTGGCGCGCCGCATCATGGAGTACCGCGCCCGGCACGGACCGTTCCGCCGGGCGGAAGACCTGCTGCAGGTCCAGGGGATCGGTCCGTCGCTGCTGCGGCGGCTCCGCGACGCCGTCCGGTTTGATTGATCGAGCTCGTCTGAACAGGAACCGT
>JBIOXT010000091.1:0-2728 GCA_044869795.1 bacterium
CGGGGTTGCGGACGCGGGAGCGGTGGACGTCGGACTTGTCGGCCAGGATGACCGCCGCGCCGGCGGGGCTGACGGGCTCCCCGCCTTTTTCCTCGTGGTTGCCGATCGCTCCCATCACGACCGCGCGTTCGTCGGGACCCATGCCCAGCCGCAGCAGGATCTCATTCGCCAGCAGCGCGCCGGTGTGCTCGTGGTTGATGCGGCTGACGAGGTTGCCGATGTCGTGCAGGTACGCGGCGATGGACGCGAGTTGTGCGTCGCGCTCCGGGTACGCCAGGCGCTTCAGGATATTGTAGGCGATGCTGGCCGTGAGGTTCGCGTGGCGCGCTCCGTGCTCGGTGTAGCCGATCGCGCCGGTGTACTCATTGGCCTTGGTGATAAACGCATCGGCCTCGGGATCGTGCTTGACCTCGTCGAGCGTAACCCCCGGCGCGACTTCGGCCACCACGGGAGCGGCGGGATTGGGGACCTCTTTCGACATCGGACCCTCCGTGGCCGGCCCCGGTAGCTGTTGTTCGCCTGTTCGCCGGTTCGCTGGTTCGCGCAAGTCTACGCCTGCACCGGGCCTTCCTGTTTGCGCGTCCGGATGTAACTGACCGCCGAGCGGTCGGCTTTGACCCGGATGTTGGCGGCGAGTTCGAGGGTCGCGACGTCCTCGTCGAGGTCGATGATGGTGGCGTGCAGCCCGCCGAGGGTCACCACCCGATCGCCTTTCTTCAACTTCCCGAGCATCTCGCGGCGCTGGCGCTGCTGCCGCTGCTGCGGGCGGATCAGCAGCAGGTAGAACACGATGAGGATGACGACGTAGAACAGAATCGTCACCGGCACACCCGATGGCGAACTGACCTGGAGAATCGGCACCACCTGACACCTCCGCGGATTGACTGCGCGAACGTCGTTACGATTTCGCGCACAAGAAAATATTCCCCTTGCCGACTACCACGCTGTTCCGTATTCGCCGAGCGTCGCGGTCCGCCACGGCTCGAAGCGCCCGGCGGCGATGGCCTCCCGCGCGCCGGCCATCAACTGCGCGAGAAAGCTCAGGTTGTGGTACGTGGCCAGACGCGGACCGAGCATCTCGTCGGCGTTGAACAGGTGGCGGACGTAGGCCCTCGTGTAGTCGCGGCAGACCATGCACCCGCAGCGATCGTCGAGCGGTTCCCAATCTTCGCGGTAGGCGGCGTTGCGGATGTTGACCCGACCGCGGCGCGTAAAGATGGTGCCCGTGCGGGCCACACGCGTCGGCAGCGCGCAGTCGAACAGATCGATCCCGCGGGCGATCCCTTCCACCAGATCGGGCGGGGCCCCGACCCCCATCAGGTAGCGCGGCCGCTCCGTGGGCAATGCCTCCACGGCCGCCTCCAGCAGGTTGGCGGTCTGCTCCCGCGGCTCGCCGACGCTGAGCCCGCCGATCGCGTAACCCTCGAACTCGATGTCGGCCGTGCGCTGCGCCGCCTCGCGTCTCAGGCTTGGGCTGAACCCTCCCTGCACGATGCCAAAGAGCACCTGCCCATCGCCGGCGCCGGCGGCCTTCGAGCGTGACGCCCACGCCAGTGTCAGCCGCAGCGCCTCACGCGCCGCTTCGTCATCGGCGGGGTACCCCAGGCATACGTCCAGCGGCATCACGAGATCGCTGTCCAGCTGCCGCTGGATCGCCAGGACCTTCTCCGGTGTGAACAGATGCTCGCTGCCGTCGAGCGGCGAGCGAAACGTCACGCCCGCGTCGTCCAGCCGCCGCAGCTTTGCCAGACTGAAGACCTGGAAGCCGCCGCTGTCGGTAAGGATCGGCCCCTCCCAGCGCATGAACCGGTGCAGCCCCCCGGCCCGCTCGATCAGGTCCGCGCCGGGTCGCAGGTAGAGGTGGAAGGTGTTGGCGAGGATGATCTGCGCACCGATCGAGGTCACTTCGTCGGCCGTGAGGGCCTTCACAGTCGCCTGTGTGCCGACGGGCATGAACGCCGGGGTGTCGACGGTGCCGCGGGGTGTCTGCAGCCGCCCCGTGCGCGGGCCATCCGACGATCCATGGACGGGCTCGAAGCGATAGGTGCTCACGACAGAAGGGAAGTATAACACTGCCCGGAAAGGAGTACGCATGGACGAAGCGACGAAAAGCCGCGAGGAACTCCTGGCCGCGATCAAGGCGAAAGCCGACGCGATCCGCGCACAGCGCGCCGCGGCAGCAGCAGGCGCGGCCCCCACCGGCGGTCCTGCGGTTGAAGCCGCGTTCGAAACCCCCGTCTCGGCCATCAATGCCGCGGGGCGCCCGGCCGCCAAGCCGCAGAACCCCAAAGTCGTCGCCGCCGGCAGCATCAACCAAGCCGTCGAGTTCAGAGCGGAGCGGACCGAGGACGAGAACCTGAAGAAACTCCTGGGCGGGATCGGGGCGTACGCCAACCCGGTGCGCGGCGGCGCCTGGCAGGTCGACTACCGCTACTACAGCGATGCGCGCAAGCGATTGGAGCAGGCCGGCTACGAGATCGAGGAAGGCGATTACCTCGGCCGGCCGTTGAAGGAATGGTCCCCACAAACGCGCGGGTGGACGAAGACCGCTTCGTAAGCTTCCCTCAATAATTGCTGGTCAGGACCCCGAAAAGTGGGAAAATCATGGGGAAATGGTGCTCCGGCGTTCGGCGTCACAATCAAAGGCCGGCTCGTCCGCGGAGGTCGATCAGGAGTTCGATGCCCGCCCGAGCTCCGTGGCGGCCGTTCGGCGGGCTGTTGTGGAGGC
>JBIOXT010000092.1:0-2604 GCA_044869795.1 bacterium
GAAGTCCGGCAATCGTACCTGAATCTCCAGTCCGCACGCGAAGAGTTGACCGGTGCCGATGCCCTCCAGGCCCAGGCAGCGGAGGCGCTGCGGATCGCGAACGTGCGCTTCGCCGCCGGGGTGGGCACCAGTCTCGAGGTGCTCAGCGCGCAGTCCTCATCGTCGCAGGCCGAAGCGGCCAAAGCGCAGGCGTTCTTCAATTACAACGTAGCCCGGGCCAGCCTCGTGCGGGCCGTGGGCGTCGAGGTGAACTGACCGTGAAGTCCCGACGCCGTCTGATCATTCCGGTTGCCGTGCTGGCGATCGGTGCGGGTGTGTGGTTCCTGTGGCCGAGGAGTGGGCCGCACAATGGCGCCATCCAGGCCTCCGGCACGATGGAGGCTACGCAGGTCGACGTGGCTCCCAGGATCGCGGGCCGGGTCATCAGGGTCGAGGTCCGAGAAGGCGATCAGGTCCGCGGCGGGCAGGTCGTGGCAGAACTTGACGCAGCCGAGGTCGAGGCGCAGCTGGCACAGGCGCGAGCCGCAGTCGCGGCAGCGCAGACGCGTCCCGCGCAGGCCGATGCGGCGCTCGCCCTGGCGCGGGCCTCCGTCGACGCGCAGCTCATCCAGGCGCAGGCGCAAGTGGAATCCGCCTCGGCAGCGTTGGAAGCTGGCCGGGCCAGCCTGCGGGCTGCCGAAGCGAACGTCCAGGTCTCTGAGACAAATCTGGCCCGGTCGGAGTCCGACCTGCACAGGCTGGACGCACTTTACCGAGACGGGGCGGTGTCTGCGCAGCAACTGGACACTGCGCAATCGACGGTCAAGGCTGCGCAGGCCCAGCGCGACGCGGCGCGTGCGCAGCGTGATGCGGCGCAGGTCCAAATCAGCGCGGCATCAGCGGCGCTGGCGCAGGCCCGGGCCGCGCTGGCCGTCGCTGAAGCCGGCCGCCAGACTCTGGCTATCCGCGAGCAGGAGGTCGCTGCCGCCCGGGCGCAGCTGGCACAGGCGCGGGCCGCGCTGCAGCAGGTGGAGATCCTGCGAGGGTACACCACCCTCACTGCTCCCTTCGCGGGCGTCGTGGTGGCAAAGCACGTGGAGGTCGGAGACCTCGTCGGCGTGGGGGCGCCGGTCCTGACGGTCGCCGACCTCAGTCGTGTCTACCTGCGGGTATTTATCTCTGAAACCGACCTGGGGCGAGTGACGCTGGGGCAACCCGTCGATGTGCGGGTTGATGCGTTCCGCGGCCGGGTCTTCCGAGGCAGAGTCACCGAGATTAGCGATCACGCTGAGTTCACGCCCGGCAACGTTCAGACCAGGGAAGAGCGCGTCAAGCTTGTGTTCGCTGTGAAGGTAGAGATGAACAATCCAGATGGCGTGTTGAAGCCGGGACTGCCTGCCGATGCGGTCATCGTGACCGGTGTGGGCAGCAGCCCATAAAGAGAGGGCGCGGCAGCGCCCAACGACATTTCCCTCTCCCTGGAGGGAGAGGGATGAAGGGTGAGGGGGTTACGCGCAATCTCGTGCTCACCCGCTCAAGGAAAGGAGAGGGACCAAGGGTGAGGGGGTCAGAGGACATTAGCGTGTCCTTTTCCGGTCACGATGTCGCCATCCGGTGCCTTGGGCTGGGCCGGCGGTTCGGCGCGCTGGTCGCCGTCGACCGCCTGGATCTGGCGGTGGCGCGAGGGGAGATCTTTGCGCTGGTGGGGCCAGACGGCGCGGGCAAGACGACGCTGATCCGCATGCTGTGCGGCGCCCTCACGCCGACCCAGGGCACGGCGGTCGTCGCGGGCGCCGATGTCGTGCGCGACCCGGAGAGCGTCAAGGCCCGCATCGGGTACATGCCCCAGCGCTTCAGCCTGTACGGCGATCTTTCGGTGATGGAGAACCTGCGGTTGTACGGCGACATCTACGGGGTGGCGCGGCAGGCGTTCCAGGAACAGGCGGCGCGATTGCTGGCCGACTTCCGCCTGGACGCCTTTATCGATCGCCCTGCGCAGCAACTGTCCGGCGGGATGAAGCAGAAGCTCGCCCTGGCCTGCACGCTCATCCACGCCCCCGACGCCCTGTTTCTCGATGAGCCCACGACCGGCGTCGATCCGGTATCCCGGCGGCAGTTCTGGCGCTACCTGTACAGCCTCAACCGGGACGGGATTACCATTTTTGTGAGCACGCCATACATGGACGAAGCCGAGCGAGCGTCGCGGGTGGGGATGATGAACCGCGGCCGGCTCATCGCCTGCGACGATCCGGGTACCCTGAAGGCCTCGATGCAGGGAGAGATCCTGGAGCTCGTGGCTGACCCCAAAGCGGCGGCCAAGCAGATCCTGCGCAGCCACGTCCTCGTGCGCAGTCTGGAGGTATTTGGGGACCGGCTGCACGTGCTGGTGGACTCCGCGAGCCAGGCGGACGCCGAGCTGCAGCGCGCGCTGCACGCCGCCGGCGTGCAGGTGCACAGTCTCCGCCGCGCGGTGCCGTCGCTGGAAGACGTCTTCGTCTCCCGGCTGGCCCGCAGCGCGTGAGGTCTGGTGCGGCGATGGATTACTCGGTGCGGGCCACGGACCTGACAAAACGCTTCAAGGACTTCACCGCCGTTGATCATGTCTCGTTCGAGATCCGTCCCGGC
>JBIOXT010000093.1:0-13304 GCA_044869795.1 bacterium
CCGTGCCGAACAATGCGCTGGTGATGATCGACACCTTCGCCGGACCGCCGCGCCGCCGCCCCGCGATGCTGAGGCCGAGGTTCACGATGAACCGGCCGATCCCCGACCCTTCCAGGAACGCACCCAGCAGCACGAACAGGTAGACGTAGCGGGCCGAGGTCGCAATCGGCGTGCTGTAGATGCCGTTTTCGCCGAACTGGAACGAGATGACGCGGCTGAACTCGTAGTTGTTCCCGTGCAGCAGCGCCGGCAGGTACTCCCGCACGAAGGGGTAGAGCATCACGACGCCGACCATGATCGGCAGGGCCCATCCGCTGATCCGGCGCACCGACTCGATCACGACGAGGATCAGCAGCAGCCCGAACACGAGGTCCGGCGTCGTGGGCAGCACGCCTGCCCGGCCGGTCAGGCCCTCGAATTCGACGAACTGGTAGACGACCACGGCGGCGCTGATGCCGATCAGCAGCCAGTCCCACCACGTCGGACGGCTGGACCCCGTCCGGCGGGCAGGCACCAGCAGAAACGCCAGGGTGGTCGCAAACAGCAGGTGCACCGCGTAGAATTTCTGCGGATCGGTCGGGTAGAAGCCGAGGATGACGATGTGGTAGACCGCCATCCCGATGCCGACCAGGCGGACGAGGTAGAACAGCACGCCCGGGAGCTGCCGCAGGCGCAGCTCCTGGGTGCTGCCTAACTGGTCAGAGGTGACTTCCAACCGGGCCCGTCGATGTCAGCGCGGGGGAAGCTGGGAGTCCTTCAGCTTGATCTTCTGCTCCGTGTAGTAGCGCACCGCGCCGGGGTGCAGCGGCATGTCGATGTAGAAGATGTTCACCGGCAGCGTTTCGGCGCCCGCCGGGTGGACCGTCGCCAGCAGATCGACGTTGGCGAACATGGCCTTGACCATCTCGTAGACGAAGTCGTCGGGCGCGTCCTTGTGCACGATCGCCGCGTTCCACATGGACACGGTCGTGATGACGTTGTCCTGTCCGCGGTACACGCCCGCCCGGATCGCCGCGCGCGAGACGTAGGGGAAGCGGTCCACCAGCGTCTCGATCTGCTGCGGCGTGAGGCCCAGGACGCGAATCGGCCGGGTGGACGACAGCTCCACCCACGCCGGCACCGGCAGGCCGATCACCTGGAAAGCCCCGTCGATCTGACCGTCGCGCAGCGCGTTGGCACCTTCGGCGATCGCGCCGAACACGATCCGGCGCGGTTTGATGTTGAACAGGTTGAACACGCGCGGCCAGAAGAACTCCGCGGTCCCTCCGCGCGGGCCGAGGTGCACGACCTTGTCGTTGAGGTCGGCGATGGAGCGGATGGGGCTGTCCGCGCGGACCACCCAGTGGACATACGACGTGTACATCGGGAAGGCGCCGCGCAGGTCGGTGTAGCGGTGATCAGCCCAGCCGATCCCACGCAGGGCCTCGTAGAGCGGCCCCATCGTCGCCAGGCCGAGGTCGATCTTTTTCGCCGACAGCAGCTGGATGTTCTGTTCGGGCCCGCCGGTCACTTCCACACTGGCCGGGACGCCGAGCTTCTCCTGGATCACCTTCGCATAGCCGCCGGCGATGACGTAGTACACACCGCCGATGCTGGCGGAGCCGATCGCCACCGACCGGGGCCACCCCGCCCGCTGCTGTGCGTCTATGGCCGGCGGAAACGCCGCGAGCAGCAACAGCAGGACCACTACCACCACCCGACTTGTGCGCATGGAAGCCTCCCTGGACGGTTTCTGCAACGGCAGTAGTGGACTTTCGCTGGGCCAAATGCGGACTCCTGGAGCCCCGACAGGAGGGACTGGCCAGGCGTCGTAGTGGTGACGGAGATTCCCCTACAGAGGAGGATCGTCCATGCGGCAGCTGCGTGTCCTGGTTGTAGCTGCGCTCGTCGGCGCGTTGGGGATCGGTCTGGTCTCCGTGCCGACGGTCGCTCAGACGCCCCGGCGCGGCGGGACCCTCAACTTCATCGTCAACGCCGAACCGCCGTCGTTCGATGCCCACCGTGAGACCACGTTCGCCTTGATCCATCCCGCCCGGCCCCACTACAACCTGCTGGTCAAGTTCGACCCGCAGAACTATCCGAAAGTCATCCCCGACCTCGCGGAGAGCTGGAGCACGTCGGCGGACGGGCTGACCTGGACGTTCCGGATCCGCGGCGGCGTGCGGTTCCACGACGGAAGCCTGCTCACCTCGCGCGACATCAAGGCGACGTACGAGAAGATCATCTTTCCCAAGGGCGACGTCGTCAGCGCCCGGCAGGCGACCTACGGGATGGTGGACAGCATCGAGGCGCCCAACGCCAGCACGGTGGTGTTCCGCCTGAAATGGAAGTCTCCGTCCTTCCTGCAGGCCGTGGCCTCGCCCTGGAACTGGATCTACAAGGCCGAGATCATCGAGCGCGACCCGCACTGGTACGAGCGCAACGTGATGGGTACCGGGCCGTTCAAGTTCGTGGAGTACGTGCGCGGATCGCACTGGGCCGGGGTGCGCAACGAGAACTACTGGGTGCGCGACCGGCCCTACCTCGACGGCTACCGCGCGCTGTTCATCACCAACGCCGCGGCGGGCGTGAACGCGATCAAGAGCGGCCAGGCCCTGGTCGAGTTCCGCGGATTCTCACCGACGCAGCGCGACGACATCATGAGCACGCTGGGCAGCCGCGCCGTCACCGAGGAGAGCAGCTGGCTGTGCAACAACATCGTGGTGTTCAACGTGAAGCGCAAGCCGTTCGACGACGCCCGCTTCCGCAGGGCCCTGACCCTGGCCATCGACCGCTGGGGCGGCTCGGCGGCGCTGTCGCAGATCGCGTTCGTCGGCCCCGTGGGCGGGGTGACCCGTCCGACCGGCCCGTTTGCGACCCCGCCGGCCGAGCTCGAGAAGCTGGCCGGGTACGGCCGTGACATCGCCGCGGCCCGCGCGCAGGCGCGGCGCCTGCTGGCCGAGGCCGGCGTCCCAGAGGGCTTTGAGTTCAACCTGCTCAACCGCAACATCCAGATGCCGTACTCGTTCGTCGGCGTATTCCTCATCGACCAGTGGCGGCAGATCGGGCTGCGGGTGACGCACGTGGTCAAGGAGACCGGACCATACCTCGCCGACGAGCGCGCGGGCAACTTCGACGCGGCGGTCGACTTCAACTGCGATTTCTACGATGATCCCGACCTGCAGCTGGTGAAGTTCCTCTCCGCCGACAAGAGCCCCCTGAACTACGGGGGGTACACCGACACGATCCTCGACCGGCTCTACACCGAGCAGAGCCGGTCCCTCGATGCCGCCCACCGCATCGCGCTGGTGCGGCAGTTCGAGCGGCGGCTGCTGGATGACCGGGTCTGGCAGATCTACGTGCTGTGGTGGAAACGCATCATCCCGCACTCCGCCCGGCTGCACGGCTACAAGATCACACCATCGCACTACCTGGAGGATCTGCAGGACGTCTGGATCAGCGAGTGATCTGCTCCGGGATGGCGGGCGCCGCGGACCGGCCGTGATCCTCGGCGCCCCCGTCCCGACGACGATCTAGCGTGGCCCGCTTCGCCGCGCGGCGGCTGCTGTTGATGATCCCGACGCTGCTCGCCGTCGCGGTGATCATTTTCGTCCTCGTCCGCGTCGTCCCCGGTGACATCGTCGAGCTCCGTCTGGTCAGCGGCGGCTCGTTCGTCACCCGCAGCGTGATCGAGGCCGAGCGGGCCCGGCTGGGATTGAACAAACCGGTCTGGCAGCAGTTCACCGGGTGGATCGCGGGGATCGTCCGGTTTGACCTGGGCACGTCGATGTGGACCGGGCAGCCGATCAGCGAGGAGATCGCGCTGCGCCTGCAGCTCAGCCTGCAGCTGGCCATCATGGCCACCCTCATCGCCGTCGCGATCGCCCTGCCGATGGGCATCGCCGCCGCGGTGCGGCGCGGGAGCTGGGTGGACTACGGAGTGCAGATCGTCAGCGTCGCCGGCCTGGCGACGCCGTCGTTCTGGATGGGGATTCTGCTGATCCTGCTGCTGCTGAACTACGCGCATTGGCTGCCGCCGCTGACGTTTACGCCGCTGTGGGTCGATCCCCGCGCCAACCTCCTCCAGCTGATCTGGCCCGCACTGGCCGTGGGGTATCGCTACTCGGCCGTGACGACGCGGATGACCCGGTCGGCAATGCTGGAGGTCCTGCGGGAAGATTACGTGCGCACCGCGTGGGCGAAAGGCCTCGGCGCGCGCGTGATCCTGGCCCGGCACGCCCTGCGCAACGCGCTGCTGCCGGTCGTCACCGTCATCGGTCTGGAGTTCGCGTTCCTCATCGGCGGCCTGGTGGTCACCGAGCAGGTCTTCAACCTCAACGGCATCGGCAAGCTGTTCGTCGACGCGATCAGCCACCGCGACTACACGTTGATCCAGGGGCTGCTCCTGCTTGTCGCCGCCATCTACATCGTCGTGAACTTCTTCATCGATCTCCTGTATGTCTGGCTGGATCCGCGCCTGAGCTACGGGTAGATGACCCAGGCGCTGACCGCTCCTGCGCAGGCCCTGGCCCCGGCGCGGCGCCGCGGTTCGTGGCTGGCCCGGTTCATCCGCCGGCAGCCGATGGGGACCGTCGCCGCGCTGGTTGTCGCCGCGATCGCCGTCACCGGAGCCCTGGCGCCGTGGATCGCCCCCTACGATCCGTTGGCCAATGACTTCGGGGCGATGTTCATCGGCCCCACGGTCGGCCACTGGCTCGGCACCGACGCGTTCGGGCGGGACGTCCTCAGCCGGCTGATCTACGGCGCGCGCACGGCGCTGGTGGTCGGCTTCGCCGCGTCGCTGGGCGGCGCGACACTCGGGGCGTTTATCGGGGTGATCGCCGCGTACTTCGGCGGTGCCAGGGATCTGCTCATCCAGCGGTTCGCCGACATCCTGATTTCGTTCCCATTGATCGTCCTGGCGCTGGCGATCGTCGCCATCCTCGGCTCGGGCACGCTGAACTTGATCCTTGCCATCGGACTGTCGTTCGTCCCGCGGATCGAGCTCGTGATCCGGGCGAGCGCGATGGCGATCCGCGAGAAGACCTACGTCGAGGCCGCCCGCGCCGTCGGGGCGGGGCCGTGGCGCATCATCCTCCGGCACATGGTCCCCAACGTCGTCGCCCCGTACCTCGTGATGGTCACCGCGTTCCTCGGGCAGGCCATCCTGCTCGAGGCATCGCTGAGCTTCCTCGGCCTGGGCGTGAACGAGCCGACGCCGGCGTGGGGTCTGATGCTCAGCGGCACGGCCGTGGAGTTCGTCCAGCGGGCGCCGTGGATGGCGATCTTCCCGGGCCTGGCGATCACCATCACCGTGCTCGCGTTCAACGTCCTGGGCGACTCGCTGCGCGACGCACTCGACCCGCGGCTGCGCACGTAGCGGGATGGCCGCCCCCTGGCGCATCGACGTCAAGGCCGTGCTGGACCGGGTTGAGGCCCTGGGGATGATCGGGCGGACGGGGGCGGGGATTACGCGGCTGGCGTTCACCCCGGAAGATCGCGAGGCCCGAGCGCTGGTGATCCGCTGGATGAACGACCTCTGTCTGTCGGTCGACGTCGACGCGGCGGGGAATATCTTCGGGACCTGGGGCGATGCGGCGGCGCCACCGATCCTGCTCGGATCGCACATCGATTCGGTGCCTGAGGGCGGGATGTATGACGGGTGTCTGGGGGTTGCCGCCGCGCTGGAGGTCGTGGCCGCCTGCAGGCGGGCAGGCGGCGACCCGCGGATCCCCCTGCAGGTCGTCGTCTTTCAGATGGAGGAGTCCAGCCGGTTCGGCCAGGCGATGTTTGGCAGCAGGATCTTCGCCGGACGCCTGACCGCCGCCGACGTCGCGGAGTGGCGGGATTACGACGGGCACACCTTGAGAGACTGCCTGGCGGAGAGCGGAACCGATCTCGCTCACCTCGATGACGCTCGGTACCGGCGTGCCCCACGGGCATACCTCGAGTTGCACATCGAGCAGGGGACGGTGCTCCGGGACCTTGAGGCGGCCGTGGGAGTGGTCACCGGGATCGCCGCTCCGCTTCGGATTCGCCTCGAGGTGATCGGAGAGGCCGCCCATTCCGGCGCGGCGCTGCCCAACCAGCGTAAGGATGCGCTCATGGCGGCGGCGCGGATCCTGAGTGAGGTGGAGGATCTGGTCGCGCGCGAACGATCCTGGGGGTCCGTCGCCACGGTCGGATTCTTCCGCGTCCGCCCCAACGTCGTGAATGTGGTCCCAGGGGAAGTCGAAATGGGCGTTGACGTGCGCAGCGTCAACGCCGGAAGCCGCCTGCGCCTGGCACGGGCGATTCTGCAGGTTGCGGCGAAAGTGTCGGCCGAGAGAAAACTCGAAGTCCGCGCGTCGGTGCTGGGTGAGGAGGCGCCGATCGTCCTTGATGACGCGTTGACCGACGGCTTGGAAGCTGCCGCCCGTGGTGAGGGGGTGGCCTGCCGGCGGATCGTCAGCCTGGCCGCACACGATGCGATGCAGATCGCGACGATCGCTCCCACCGGGATGCTGTTCGTCCGCAATGTGAGCGGCACCAGCCACTCCTCGAAGGAATGGATTTCTCCTGACGATGTCGAGGCCGGCTGCAGGGTCTTCCACCGGGCCGTTCGTACCCTCCTCGCTGAGGCGGCTCTCGAGCATGCCTGATGACCGACGTGCCCAGAGCGACTCCACGCCGGAGGCTCCGGCGGCGGTGATCATGACTGCCGCCGACGTGAAGCGCGCGCTCCACCGGATCGCCCATCACATCACCGACCATAACAACGGCGCGCACGGGCTCGTCCTGGTCGGGATCCGCACCCGCGGCGTGCCGCTGGCCCGCCGGCTGGCCACCCTCATCGCGGAGTTCGAGGACGTCGCCATTCCCGTTGGCGAGCTCGACATCGCGCTGTATCGCGACGATCTGACGCTGCGGCGCGGTGTTCCCCGGACCCATCGAACCGACATCCCCGTCGATGTCGGCAACCGCGTCGTGGTCCTCGTCGACGACGTGCTGTTCACCGGACGCACGGTGCGTTCAGCCCTGGATGCGGTGGTCGACCTGGGGCGTCCGGCACAGATTCAACTTGCGGTCCTCGTCGATCGGGGAAAGCGAGAATTCCCCATCCGCCCTGACTACGTGGGGAGGAGGATCTCCGTCGACACGCCCCAGCGGGTGGTCGTGCAGCTTGCCGAAACCGACGGTGAAGATCGCGTGACGGTGGTTGCGTCCTAGGATCTTCCCTCCGTGCAGATCGATCTGCTGGTGAAGAATGGGACCATCGTGTCCCCCCGTGCCAGCCGGCACGGACACCTCCTGCTTCATCAGGGCAAGGTCCTCGACGTGCTGGAAGGAGATAACCTACCGCAGGCGCGGGCCACCATCGACGCGTTGGGTCTGTACGTCCTCCCGGGACTGATCGATCCCCATGTACACTTCCGCTCACCGGGGCTGGAATACAAGGAAGATTGGAACAGCGGTTCGCAGGCCGCCGTGGCAGGCGGCATCACCACGGTGATCGACAATCCGAACGTGCTTCCCCCGACGGCGACCGCGCAGGCGCTGCGGCTCAAACTGGAGCGGGCCCGCACGGCCTCTTGCGACTACGCGGTGCTTGGGGTCATCACAGAGGGGAATCTCGAGGACATCGGTCCGCTGGCGGACGGCGGCGCGGTCGGGTTCAAGGTATTCATGGGCGAGACCGTTGGGCAAATTCCCGCGCCCACCGGCGACGAGCTCATCGAGGCCTGGACCGTGATGCGCGAGACCGGACTGCGCTGTGCGGTTCACGCGGAGGACAACACCATCATCCTCAGACTGCGCGACCGGCTCCAGCGCGAGGGTCGGGTCGACCCGCTGGCGCACTTGGAGTCGCGCCCGGCTGCGGCGGAGGCGGTGGCGGTCCGGCGCGCGATTGACTGCGCGCGTGCGGCGGGCAGCCGGCTGATGATCTATCATCTGAGTTCCCGTGAAGGCCTCGACGAGGTGCGTCGCGGAAAGGAGGCGGGCGTCGATGTGCAGGCTGAAACCGGGCCGCACTACCTCCTCTTAGATGGACTGGAGATCGCCCGCCTGGGCAGCCTGATGAAGATCAATCCGCCGGTCCGCGCCCGTGACCACGGCGAGGCCCTGTGGAGCGGAGTGCTGGACGGCACGATCGACGTCCTCGGGAGCGACCACTCTCCGCACACACCGGAGGAGAAGATGGCCTCCGATCCGCTGGGCAATATCTGGCAGGCGCTCTCGGGCTGGCCCGGGGTCGAGACAAACGTCCCGCTGATGCTCACGGCGGTCAATGCCGGGCGTCTCTCCCTCAACCGGTACGTGCAGCTGCAATCCGAAGGCCCCGCGCGCGCCTGGAACCTCTGGCCGCGCAAAGGCAACCTCGAGCCCGGGGCTGACGCGGATATCACGATTGTGGACCTGCAACGAACCGGCATGATCGACGCGGCGCGCCTCCACAGCCGCAGCAAGGTGACGCCCTTCCATCGATGGGCCGTCACCGGCATGCCGGTCTACACGATTGTGCGGGGTGCGGTTGTGATGCAGCACGGTGAACTCCGTGGGGCTCCGCGCGGCATCCTGCAACGCCCGATCCGCTAGCCCGCCGTCGAGGTTCCCGTCGAGCGACCATCGACTAGACCCGGTGAGCGCGGGAGGAGTCGGCGACGATCGGAGCGAATGAACCGGCTTTCTTTCGGAGAAGCACGCGCTCGACCTGACTTGTATACAACCGGCGGGAGACGAGCGAGGTTCATCCGGGCATCCCGGTGGATGGTTCGCGGCACGAGGAATTCATGGCGCTGGCCCTGCTGTCAGCCCGGGAGGCGCTGGCTGAGGGAAACCGGCCGTTTGGCTCCCTGCTCGTATACCGCGGGGAGGTCGTCAGCCGCAGCAGGAATCGCGCGATTTCCCGCCGTGATCCGACCGGGCACGGCGAACTGCTCACGATCCAGCAGGCCGCGGAAACTCTCGGACCCGCCGAGTTCAACGACACCATGCTCTACACCACATGCGAACCCTGTCCGATGTGCTGCGGAGCAATCTTCTGGGCCGGGATTCACCGCGTCGTCCTCGGGGCGCGGTTTGCCCGACTGGAGCAGTTCTCAACCCGTCTGTACCGGTACCGGGACTACACGATTGAACGGCTGCGCGACATGATCGGTTTTGAGCTCGAGGTCATCGACGGAATTTTGGAGGAGGAGTGCGAGGCGATTTTCCGAGCATGGGAGGACTATCCGTAGGAGCACATTCCGATCGGAGGGACGGAGATGCATCTAAGGTTTCGTCGGATCGTCCTGGTTCTTGTCCTGATCACGTTGGTCCCCCTTGGGTCGAGCTTGGTGCACGCCCAAGGCCCGGCTCCGCTCCGCGTGGCCATGATTCTCGCGGTCCCGGTCGGAGACGCGGGATGGGGCCTTTCGCACCTCGTGGGCCTGAAGTACCTCGAGGCCAGAGTCCCCAACGTGGAAGTCGCCTACTCCGAGTCCGTGCCGGAAACGGCCGAGGCGGAGCGGGTCCTCACAGAATACGCCCGGCGCGGCTACAAACTCCTGATCGCGGGGAGTTTTGGCTACATGGACTCCACCCTCGCCGTTGCCCGCCGGTTTCCGGAAGTGGTGATCATCAACTGCTGCCAGTTCCGACTGGCGCCGAACGTCGCCACGTACTATGTCAAGGACTACGAGGCTGGTTTCCTCGTCGGCATGATCGCGGGCAAGATGACCAAGACCAACATCATCGGGTACGTGGCGCACATGCCCACGCCCAATGTGGTCCTCAACACGAACAGCTTTGCCCTGGGCGTGAGGTCCGTGAACCCCCAGGCAAAGATCCACCTTGTCTGGACCCAGGCCTGGTACGACCCGGCGAAGGAGCGGGAGGGCGCGGAGAGTGTCATGGACGTCGGCGCCGACGTCGTGGCCGAGAACACCGACTCGCCGGCTCCCGTCCAGGCCGCCGAGCGGCGGGGCAAGTTCTCGATCGGGGTCTACACCGACATGTCCGCATTCGGCCCGCGCGGGAACCTGACGTCGGCGGTGTGGAACTGGGGGCCGATTTGGGTCGATGTCGCGCAGCGGATCCGCAATGGAACCTTCAGGAGCACGAACTACCTGTGGGGATTGAAGGAAGGCGCGGTGACGCTGGCCCCCTTCGGGCGTCCGGTGCCTGAAGATGTGCGCCAGTTGGTCCAGGAGCGCAAACAGGCGTTGATCGAGGGCACGTACTTCATCTTCAAGGGCCCGATCCGGGACCAGACCGGGACCGTGCGGGTCCCGGCGGGGAAGATCCTTACCCACCAGGAGGCCTGGAGCCTGGGGTTTCTTGTCGAGGGGATTGTTGGCACGCTTCCCAGGTAGGCCGGGCATCCCGTGGATGGTTCGCGGCATGAAGAATTCATGGCCATAGCGTTGCGGGAGGCACGCGAGGGCCTGGCCCAAGGAGAGCGTCCGTTCGGGTCAGTGGTGGTTTACGGCGGTGAGGTTGTCGGCAGGGGACGGAACCGTGCCCTGTCGCAGCGCGATCCCGTCCTCCACGCCGAGATCCTGGCCATCCGGCAGGCGGCGCGGCAGTTGGGGCCGGCGGAATTCGGCACCGCAACCCTCTATACCACGTGCGAGCCCTGCCCGATGTGCTGCGGGGCGCTGTTCTTCGCCGGAATCCGCCGCGTCGTGCTTGGTGTGCGATTCGCCGCTCTCGACCGATTCTCCACGCGCATTTACCACTACCGCCACTACGCCATCGAACGGCTGCGTGATGTGATCGGATTCGAGCTGGACATCATCGACGGCATTCTGGCATCGGAATGTGAAGCGACGTTTCGGGACTGGGAGACACGTGCGGAACTAGGGAAGCAGAGACCAATCCTGCAGGAGGGGATGAGATGCGGCTGACGTTTCACCGGATCTTGCTGGCGGTCACTCTGGTCGGGCTGCTCTTTTTCGGGCAGAGCCTCGCGCAGGCCCAGGGACCTGAACGGCTGCGCGTGGCCATGATTCTCGCGGTCCCGGTCGGCGACGCCGGATGGGGCCTTTCGCACCTCGTGGGCCTGAAGTACCTCGAGGCCAGAGTCCCCAACGTGGAAGTCGCCTACTCCGAATCCGTGCCGGAAACGGCCGAGGCAGAGCGGGTGCTCACGGATTACGCCAGGCGTGGATACCGCCTCCTGATCGCGGGCAGCTTTGGCTACATGGATTCCACGCTGGCCGTGGCGCAGCGGTTCCCAAACGTCGTGATCATCAACTGCTGTCAGTTCAGACTCGCGCCCAACGTCGCCACGTACTACGTGAAGGACTACGAGGCCGGCTATTTGACCGGGCTCATCGCCGGCAAGATGACCAAGACCAACATCATCGGGTACGTGGCGCACATGCCGGTGCCGAATGTGATCCTCAACGTCAACGCGTTCGCGATGGGCGTACGGTCGGTCAACCCCGTGGCAAAGATCCACCTCGTCTGGACACAGTCCTGGTACGATCCGGCGAAGGAGCGCGAGGGAGCCGAAAGCGTCATGGACGTCGGCGCCGACGTCGTGGCTGAGGATACCGACTCGCCGGCTCCAGTCCAGGCGGCGGAGCGGCGGGGCAAGTATTCCATCGGCATCTATTCCGACATGTCCGCTTTTGGCCCCCGGGGCCACCTCACCTCGGCCGTGTGGAACTGGGGACCGATCTTCGTCGACGTGGCGCAGCGCATCCGCAACGGTACGTTCCGGAGCACAAACTACCTGTGGGGGCTGAAGGAAGGCGGTGTCACGCTGGCCCCGCTCGGACGCCCCGTTCCGGCCGACGTACGGCAGCTGGTTGCCGATCGCAAGCAGGCGCTGATCGACGGTACCCTCTTCATCTTCAGGGGCCCCATCCGAGACCAGAGCGGCACGGTGCGGGTCCCGGCGGGGAAGGTCCTGAGCCATCAAGAGGCTTGGAGCCTGGGGTTCCTGGTCGAGGGCATCGTGGGCACGCTTCCGAAGTAGGCCGGGCATCGCTGCGGTGGAGAGTCCATGTATTATGACCTGACGGAACCGGAGCGGCTCGAACTAGAGAACACGATCGGCGCCGGCATCTGCCCTCCCATCCCGCAGAACGTGTGGGACGATCGCATCGCCCGCTGCCGCGGGTTGATGGCGGAACGCGGCCTCGATGCGCTACTGGTGTACGCGGGCGGGCAGGTCCTGACGGGCCGGGACTGGGCGCGGTACTTCGCCAACTACAAAGAACCCCTGTGGAACGCCGAGTCGTTCATCTTCATCCCCCAATCCGGGGAGCTGTGTTTCATCGTGAACTATCCGCATATGGTGCCGCTGCTCCAGCGATCCTCCCCAATCCGCGACGTGCGGGCCTATGCGCACCTCGGCAGCTTCGACCGCTATGCGGAGATGGTCCCGATCCTCCGCGATGTCGTGCGGGAGCGGGGCGTGGCGGACGGACGGATCGGGCTCGGACGGCACGGCATGCAGGGCGACTTCCTCCCCAGCGTATTGGACCGCAGCCTCGCCCGGGCGCTGGATGAGGCCACCGTTGAGGATGCATCGACCCTGCTCTGGGATCTCACGGCGATGAAGACCGACTACGACGTGGAGATGATCAGACGGTCCAATGCGATCGTGTGCGACGGCGTGGAGGCCATCTACCGGGCGCTGGGCGAGGGCCGCAAGGAGCACGAGTACTATGCGGCGTTCTGGGAGGCGGTCTGCGACCGGGGCGCCGAGGTCGACGAAATGGCCGCCTGCCACGTCGATTCCCAATCGGCGCCCGGATCGGAAATCCCCAACAAACCGTTCTCGGTGACACTGCGGCGGCTGCGGAAGGGTGATGTGTTGATGATCGACCCCGGGGTGACCTACCGAGGCTACGTCAGCGACATCGCGCGGACCGCCGTCATCGGGCCGCCCTCTGACGCCCTGCGGAAGATGTTCGATGCCACGGTGGCCGGGAACCGGGCGATGGTCGAGATCCTGCGTCCCGGCGTGACCGTGCGCCAGCTGTCCGAGACGTACTTCCGGACGATCGAACGGCAAGGATTCCGGCGGGAGCAATCGCACGTCCTGCAGGGCCACGGGATCGGCTTCATGAAGAACGAGCCTCCGCTGATTTCCCAGTGGGCCCCCGATCTCGTGGTCAAGAAAGGGATGACGATCTCGGTCGAGACCGCGTTGATGGAACCGGGCGTGACCCGGGCCCGCGTGGAGGACACGTACCTTGTGACCGATGGAGCTGCGCAGAAACTCACACCGGGTCCGCTCGATCTCTACGTTGCCTGACCACAACTCCGCGGACCCGCTGGATCTCATCATCCGCCGGGCCTCGCTCCGAAAGAGCAACCGCGTGATCGATATCGGCGTGCGCGGCGGC
>JBIOXT010000094.1:0-5976 GCA_044869795.1 bacterium
CGAGGTCGGCGATCGTCTCCCCGGTGGCCGCGTCCTTGACGACCGTGCCCACCGGGACCGGCACGATCAGCGACGACCCCCGCCGGCCGGAGCGTTTGCTCCCCTCCCCGTGGCTCCCCCGCTGCGCACGGAAGTGCCGGCGGTAGGTGAAGTCCAGCAGCGTGGACATCCCCTCATCGGCCACGAAGATGACGTCCCCGCCGTCGCCCCCGTCGCCGCCGCTGGGGCCGCCTTTGGGAACAAACTTCTCCCGGCGGAAGCTGACCACCCCGTTTCCGCCGTCTCCCCCTTTGACGTCGACCACCGCGCGATCGATAAACATGACTAACGAGCCTTTTGCCTCCTGCCTCCCAAACACAAAAACTCGGGCGTGGTACGCGATGCCCGGTTTCCGGCCATCGGTTTCCCCACCCGAGTCTGTGAGTTCGGTGAACTAGGCCTGAACGGGATAGACGCTGACCTGGCGGCTGTCCCGGCCGCGGCGCTCGAATGCCACGACGCCGTCGACGAGGGCAAACAGCGTGTCGTCGCGGCCCAGCCCGACATTGGCGCCCGGCCGGACCTTGGTTCCGCGCTGGCGGATGATCACGCTGCCCGCCGAGACGGACTGGCCGGCGAACCGTTTCACGCCCAGCCGCTTGCTCTTGCTGTCCCGCCCGTTGCGGGACGACCCCATGCCCTTCTTGTGTGCCATCCTACGTCTCCTCTACCAGGTCACTTCTGCTTCAGCTCGATCTTCTCGATCTTGAGCGTGGTGAAGTTCTGGCGGTGCCCCGTCTTGCGGCGGTAGTGCGCCTTGGGCTTGTACTTCATCACGATGATCTTGCGGCCCCGGCCGTGCGCGACCACCGTCGCGGTCACCGACGCGCCCTGCACCGTCGGCGCGCCGACCCGCAGGTCGGTGCCATCGCCGAGCAGGACGACCCGCTCCAGGGTCACCGAACTGCCGGGTTCGGCGTCGAGCCGCTCCACCTGCAGTGTCGCGCCCTCTTCGACCCGGTACTGCCTGCCGCCCGATTCAACGACTGCGTACACGTACGCACCCCCACACACTTCTACGCAAGATTGAATCGTACCATACTCAGGTCCGCCGCAGCAATCGCAGCAGCCGGCCGACCAGCCCGCCCGGCGCCGCGCCCGCCGCGACGGCGACATCCTCGTCCTCATCGTTCTGTCCGATCGTCACCGGCTCGGCGGCTTCCTGGTCCAGCCAGTACACCTGGGAGCGGGTCAGAGATCTCGGCAGCTCCTCGCGCTCGACCGGCTGCACCGACTCGACCTCCAGCACGGCCATCCGCTCCAAGTGCATCCCTTCGCGGCCCCGGACCATCGCGCGCCGGCCGGCCTGCGCTTCCAGCGCTTCCAGCCATCCCTGGCCGTCGCGGAGCAGCTCGGTGTGGACTTCAGGGTGGACTTCCACGACGATGGCGGGAGCGGACGTCGCGCGCAGCTGCTTCCGCAGCTCCCGGCGCACGCGCGCGGCCATCGTTTCCGGAGCGAGCACGCGGCCGCGGCCCTCGCAGTACGGGCAGGGGATGCGCATGACTTCCTCCAAATCCTGGTAGACGCGCTTGCGGGTGATCTCGACCAGCCCCAGACCGGTCAGATCGATGATGTGGATCTTGGATCGGTCGCCCCGCACCGCGTCGGCCAGCGCCTGCATCACCTTGCGGCGGTGCTGTTCGTTGTCCATGTCGATGAAATCGACGAGGATGATTCCGCCGATGTCGCGGAGGGCGATCTGCCGCACGATCTCGCCGACCGCTTCCAGGTTGGTGCGGAAGATGGTGCTGGCCAGGTCGGTCTTGCCGACGTACTTGCCGGTATTGACGTCGATCACGGTCAGCGCCTCGGTGCGGTCGATGACCACGTAGCCGCCGGACTTCAGCCAGACCTTGCGCCGCAGCGCCTTCTCCAACTCCTTTTCCACGCCGAACCGCTCGAAAATCGGCTCCCCGTTGCGGTACAGCTGCAGCCGGCTCTTCAGCTTCGGTGCGAACGAGGACAGCAGCTCGGAGACCCGGCTGTACTCCTCCGGGGAGTCGATGGCAAACCGCGCCACGTCGCCGGTGAAGAGATCGCGCACGACGCGCCGGATCAGGTGCAGATCCTGGTAGACCAGCGCCGGGGCCCGGCCGGTGCGGGATCGTTCCTCCACCCGCGCCCACATCGCTGACAGGAACTGCACGTCATCGGCCAGCTCTTTCTCCGACACGCCTTCGGCGGCCGTGCGCACGATCACCCCCATCCCCTTCGGGCGCAGGCGTTCTGCCAGCTGGCGCAGGCGCTTCCGCTCGGGGTCGTTTTCGATGCGCCGGCTGACCCCGACGTAGTTGACGGTGGGCATCAGGACCAGGTAGTAGGCGGGGAGCGCCACGTAGGTGGTGACGCGGGCGCCCTTGCTGCCCATCGGCTCCTTCGTGACCTGGACGAGGATCTCTTGACCGGTGCGCAGGCGCTGCGCGATGGCTCCGCGGCCGAACGACTCTTCGACTTCCTCGCCGGCCAGGCGTTGCGACCGGATATCGCCGACGTGCAGAAACGCGTTGCGCTCCAGCCCGATGTCCACGAACGCGGCTTCCATGCCGGGCAGGACGTTGGCTACCCGGCCTTTGTAGATGTTGCCGGCCAGCGGCTCGCCGCGCTCGATGAAGATGTTGGTGAGCGCGCCGTCCTCCATCACCGCGACGCGGGTCTCAAACGGTTCGACGTTGGCAATAATCTCTTTCGTCATCTGCGCTCCTCAGAACAAGATCTTCTTTCGCCGCATCCCGATGCTCAACAGCAGCCCGGTCGCCGCCAGCATCACCACCAGCGACGTCCCGCCGTGGCTGATGAACGGCAGCGGGATCCCCGTAATCGGCATCAGCCCGATGGTCATCCCCACGTTGACGAAGAGGTGGAAGACCATCATGGCGACGACGCCCACGCCGAGCAACATTCCCAGGCGGTCCTTGCTCTGCATCGCAATCGCCATGCCGCGCCACAGCCAGACCGCGAACAGCGCCAGCATCACCATCGCGCCGGCAAAGCCCAGCTCCTCGCCGATCACCGTGAAGATGAAGTCCGTGTGCTGCTCGGGGATGAAGTGCAACAGGCTCTGCGTCCCCGCCAGCAGACCCTTGCCCCAGAGCTGGCCCGAGCCCACGGCGATCTTGGACTGGATCAGTGCGTAGCCGGCTCCCAGCGGGTCGATCCCCGGATCGAGGAAGACCATCAGGCGGGTGCGCTGGTAATCCCGGAGCAGCCCCCACAGCACGGGGGCGGCGCCGGCCGCCCCACCGGCGAGGACGGCGAGCACTCGTGCCGGCGCGCCGGCGGCGAAGACCATCACGACAAAGATGGCCAGCATGACCAGCGCCGTGCCCAGGTCGGGCTGGTCGATGATCAACCCCGTCGGGATCGCCACGACCGCGAGCAGTCCGGCCACGGGCGCGATCGACCAGGTCTCGCGCGCTTCCAGCAGCTTGGCCAGCGCGATGATGATGGCCAGCTTCGCCACCTCCGACGGCTGAAAGCCTCCCAGCGGGCCGAGCGGAAACCAGCGCTGCGCGCCCATCGCCGTACGGCCGATCACATCGACGACCGCCAGCAACACGATCGTGCCGATCAGGATCGGCCGCCAGGCCCGCGCGATGACCCGGTAGTCGATCGCCGCCATGACCGCCAGCGCGACGACACCGATCGCCGCGTGGAGCAGCCGCATCTTCACAAACGCCGGTCCCGTGCCCGCGGCGTGGGTGGCGCTGTAGAGCACGACCAGCCCCCCGGCTATCAGGCCGAGGGTCGCCGCCAGCAGGGGCCAGTCCAGGAAGCGCAGCAGCCGCCGGTTCACGGCGCCGGCTCCTGCGGCGCAACGCCGGGGAACGCGGTGGCCAGCACCGCACGGACAATCGGGGCCGCGGTGCGGCCTCCGCGGTACCCGTGCTCGACGAACGCGACCAGGACCAGGCGGGGATGGTCGGCCGGAGCGTACCCCGCAAACCAGGCATGCGGCTTGCCGCGCGGGTTCTCCGCGCTGCCGGTCTTGCCGGCCACCAGCAGGCCCTCGATTCGCGAGGCGCGTCCGGTGCCGCGTTCGACGACCGCAACGAGCCCCTCGTGCATCGTGTCGAACGTGGACGGGCGGAACCGCGCCGACGAGAGGATGACCGGCGGGCGGCGGTGGGTGGTGCCGTCCCGGTCGGTGGTCATCAGCAGCAGTCGTGGCTGCAGCAGCCGGCCACGGTTGGCGACAAACGCCATCAGCCGCGCCGCCTGCAGCGGCGTGATGGTGACGGCACCCTGCCCGATCGACATGTTCACGGCGTCGCCGGGGTACCACGGCTCGCCGATCAGCTGCTGCTTGGTCGACGGACTGGGGATGGTCCCCGGTACTTCCCCGGGCAGATCGATCCCGGTGCGCTGGCCGAGTCCCATCAGCCGTGCGTACGCGGCCAGCCGCTCCCCGCCAAGGCGGTAGCCGAGGGTATAGAAGACCACGTTGATGGAGTTGGCGATGCCCGTGATGAAGTTTACGGTGCCCCATGCCGCCAGGTCCCGCCAGACCCACCGGCCCAGACGGAAGTACCCGGGCGCGTAGAAGACGCTGGAGCGCGTCGCGATCCCCTCTTCCAGCGCCGCGGTCGCGGTGACGAGCTTGAACACCGACCCCGGCTCGAAGGCGGCGCCGCTGCCGCGGTTCAGCAGCGGGTGATACCGATCCGTCGTCAACGACGCCCAGGCCTGCTCGCTGATCCCGACGGCAAACTGGTTCGGATCGTACGACGGCAGACTCACCAGGGCCAGGACATCCCCATTGCGCGGATCGAGGGCGACGACGGCCCCGGATGGGTAGCCGCTGTTGGTCAGCGCCTCGTACCCGGCCCGCTGCAGGTCGAGGTCGATCGTCAGCACGATCGAGCGGCCGGGGACCGGAGGAATGCGCGACAGGACGCGCAGCGGACGCCCCATCGCGTCGACCTCGACGCGCAGCCGTCCGTCGGTCCCGCGCAGGATGCGCTCGTACGACCGCTCAACGCCGTCCTTGCCGATCAGATCCCCCGGCTTGTAGCCCTCGCTGCGCAGATCGGCCAGCTGCTGCTCGGAGACCTCGCCCAGATGGCCGAGGACGTGGGCCATGATCCTGCCGTGGAGGTAGGCCCGGACCGGCTCGACGAGAATCACCACGCCGGGCAGATCAAGGCGGTTCTCTTCGACCCGGGTCACGATCGGCTGTCCAACGTCGCGGCGGATGCGCACCGGCTCAAACGGCCGCTGGCGGCTGGCCTCGATCCGCTCCTGAATCTGGCTGACGGGAATGCCCAGGATTGCGGCGAGGCGCGGCAGGACATCGCGGGGCGCGCGCATCTCCAGCGGCAGCACGGCAACGGTGAAGGACGGGCGGTTGGTCACCAGGGGGCGTCCCTTGCGGTCGTAGATCACGCCGCGCGGGGCGGTGAGCGAGTAGTCGCGGACGCGGTTGTTCTCCGACAGCTGGAGGTAGTAGGCGCCCTGCAGCACCTGCAGCTGCCACAGACGCACGACCAGCACGCCGACCAGAACGGCGATGAGGACCGCCAGCGCGGTCAAGCGCTGGGCCGGCCGCACCTCACGCATTGCGCATCACGCGCCTCCGCGCTAACCCTCTTCGTACCGCTTCCGGAAGCGCTCCTCGATGCTGCGGACGAGCCGGAAGGCGAGCGGGGCGATGGCGCTGTTCAACGCACCCTGTACGAGGATCTCTGGCACCGCCGCCGGCCATGGCACCGGACCCAGACGTGCGATCACGACCACGACCCGGACGAGCGTTTCCGCCAGGACGGTGGCCGCGAACGTGGCCACCGCCGGCAGCAGCGGGTCCTCCAGGTAGATACTGCGTTCGAACAGACCTGCCCCAAACCCGACCACCGTCTGACTCAATCCGTGCAGCCCGAGCGTGGCGCCGCCGAGCAGATCCTGCAGCAGTCCCGCAGACGCTCCCGCGACGGCGCCGGC
>JBIOXT010000095.1:0-3970 GCA_044869795.1 bacterium
CCGATCTCGGAGTCCCGCTGACCATCGGCCCTGGCCAGACGATCCGGTTCGGGCCTCCGCGGCGGGGGATGTGGGCGTACGTTGCCGTGGCCGGCGGACTGGATGTTCCGGTGGTCCTCGGCAGCGCGTCGACGTACGTCCCCGGAGGCATCGGCGGCGTCGGCGGACGTCGGCTGGTGGCGGGAGACGTCCTGGGCCGCGGTGAGCATCCCGCCGGTCGTTCTCGCTCACCCGTCCCGAACGTGAGGCTGCCGGGAGATGAAATAATGATCCGGTCCGTGCCGGGTCCGCAGACCGATTGGTTCAGCGAAGAGGCCCGGAGGACTTTGGTTTCCGAAGCATACAGCGTGACGGTGCGCAGTGATCGGGCCGGCATCCGGCTGGAGGGTCCAATCCTGAGCCACCGTGGGCGAGCCGACATTCTGTCTGACGGAATGCTTCCCGGCGCGATCCAGGTGCCCGGCAGCGGTCAGCCAATTGTCATAATGCCCGATGGGCCGACAACCGGTGGGTATCCAAAGATCGGCGTGGTACTGTCCGCGGACCTGCGCCTGCTTGCGCAAGCCCGACCCGGGACAAAGGTGAGGTTCGTCGAGGCGCGAGGCGCGAGGCACGAGGCACGAGGTTGACATGCAGTTAGGAAGCCTGCCCCGCATCAAGCTGGCCTACCTGCCGACGCCCCTCGAGGAGGCGCCGCGGCTGACCGAGTGCCTCGGCGGCCCGAGGATCTGGATCAAGCGCGACGATCTCACCGGACTGGCGATGGGAGGGAACAAGGCCCGCAAACTCGAGTTCCAGATGGGACAGGCCCGGGCGCGTGACGCCGATGTGATCATCACGGTCGGGGCGCCCCAGTCCAACCATGCCCGGATGACGGCGGCGGCCGCTAAGCGCCTGGGGATGGATGCCGTCGTCGTGCTGGGCGGCGAGGCGCCGGAATTCTTCCAGGGCAATCTGCTGCTCGACCGCATCTTCGGCGCGGACGTGCGGATCCTGCAGACCGACGACGACTACATTCTCAGCGCGACGATCGAGGACATCGCGCGGCAGCTCAAGCAGCAGGGGCGCCGCCCGTTTGTGATCCCGCGCGGCGCGAGCAACGCCTACGGCGCGGCGGCGTACCTGGAGGCGGCGATCGAGATGCTTTCCCAGGCGAACGCGATGGGGATCCGCGTCGACGCGATCGTGCATGCCAGCACGTCGGGCGGGACGCAGTCCGGCCTGTACGCGGGCACGCGCCTGACCGAGAGCGGCGTCCAGGTCATCGGGATCAGCGCCGGTCCGAAGAAGGAGGTCGTGGTGAAGCGTGTGCTGGGGATCGTCACCGACCTTGCCGAGTTGCTGGATCTGCAGTGGCGGCCCCATCCCGACGACATCATCGTCTATGATGATTTCGTCGGGGAGAAGTACGCGGTGCCCACGCCGGAGGGCCTGGAGGCGATCCGGGTGCTGGCGCGGACCGAAGGCGTTCTGCTCGATCCGGTCTACTCGGGGAAGGGAATGGCCGGGTTGATCGGGTTGATCGCGTCCGGACGTTTCACGCCCGATCAAAACGTCGTCTTCTGGCACACCGGCGGCCAGCCCGCGCTGTTCGCGTTCGCGGGCGTAATGCAGGAGGGGTAGAGAGTGAAACCGCGCATCGGCGTGACAACCTCGGTGGGAGGTTCGCAGAAGCCGCGCAACCAGTTGTACGTTGAGGCGGTGCGGCGCGCCGGCGGCGAGCCGGTCTGGATCGAACCTCGTGACATCGCGGATGCCGGGGGCCCCGCCAAACTATTGGAGTCACTGGATGGGCTGCTGCTCAGCGGCGGGCGGGACATTGATCCGCAGCAGTACGGAGAGGAACTCATCGACGGTGTCGGGGTGGAACTGGACCCAGAGCGTTACAACGCAGCAGAACTCCCCCTTGCGCGCGAAGCCCTGAAGGGCAGTGGTCCGATCTTGGGGATCTGCGGGGGGATGCAGGCGCTGACCGTTGCCAGCGGCGGTACCCTCGTCCAGGACCTGTCCCTCGTGGGCATCGATGTCGCCTCCCACTACGTCAAAGGCCGGCCCGTTCCTCATCCCGTGGCCCTGGTTCGGGGGAGCAAATTATTGGAGATCCTGGGGACCAGCCCGGTCGAGATCGCCAGTTCCCACCATCAGGTCGTGAAGAAACCCGGCCGGGGCTTCGAGATCACCGCCACTGCGCCCGATGATGTCATCGAGGCAGTCGAAGTCCCGGGGCATCGGTTCGTGATCGGCGTGCAGTGGCATCCGGACTTGATGCCCGACGACGAGCGGCAGCAGCGCTTGTTCGAGGCGCTCGTTCAGGCCGCAGTTGCCGTCCCTGACCGATCGTAGTTACGGCTTCTGCTCTGTCTTGCGTCGTTTGCTGCGCCCACCACCGGCGGACGCCTGGTTGCGCTTCCATCAGATCGGGCAGCCGCCGGGTCCGCGGTACTTGTGGCCCCTCGAGCAGGTCTTCCAGCCGCCTTTGTTCGCTTTTGGCATGTAGACGTTTTTCCCATTCGGTGCCCTTCGATGGGCTCAGGGCGGACGGACGCAGACAAAGTCAGGGCGAACGGGGCGTTTTTGTTAGAATCTAGGTGTGCGGCGACTGGCGGCGGTTCTGGAGGCCATCTCCGGAACAACGAGCAAACTGGAGAAAGTTCGTCTGCTCGCCGACTACCTGCCGACTCTCAGCGACGCCGAGCTCCGCATCGCCTGCACGTACCTGACCGGCTCCACCTTTCCCGCCGGTGACCCCCGCAAATTGAACGTCGGCTGGTCCGCGATCGTCGACGCGCTCTTTGAAGTCTCGGGCGCCCAGCCGGAGGCGCTGGACCAGAGCTACCTGCAGCACGGGGACCTGGGCATGGTCGCCTATGAACTCCTCGTAAACAAGGGACACCCAGGGCTGCTCAGCACGCCGCTGACGCTCGTCGACGTCGATCGCATGTTCTCACAGATGGCCGCGGCCGAGGGCAAGGGCTCCCGGCAGACCAAACTGCAGGCGATGCGCACGCTGTTCGCCGATGCGGATCCGCTGGAGGCCAAGTACCTCGTGCGCATCATCACCTCCGACATGCGCGTCGGTCTGAAGGAAGGACTCCTCGAGGAGGGGATCGCCAAGGCGTTCGATCAGCCCCTCGCCGAAGTCCGCCGGGCGAACATGCTGATCAGCGATATCGGCGAGGTCGCGGTGATGGCCCGGAACGGCCGGCTCGCCGACGCCACGCTGCAGCTGTTCCGCCCGTTCCACTTCATGCTGGCCGACACGATCTTCTCCGCGGAGGAGGCCTTCGAGCCGTTTGGACGCTCGGCACGGGCGGCGGTCACGCCGGATGCCGCCGCGAGCCCGGCAGGGCGTGGCGGGTGGGTGATGGTCGAGGAGAAGTACGACGGCATCCGGGCGCAGGTGCACCGGCAGGGTGACCGCGTGGCGATCTTCACCCGCACCCTCGACGAGATCACGGCCTCGTTTCCCGAACTGTTGACAGATCTGCGGGCGCTGGCCGGACAGTACGTGATCGACGGCGAGATCGTGGCCTGGCGCGACGGCCGGGCGATTCCGTTCACGCACCTCCAGCAGCGCCTGCGCCGCAAGGATCCCGGTGGTCTGCTGGAGTCGGTGCCGGTGGTGATGTTCGTCTTCGACCTGCTGCATCTGGACGGCAGGGTGTTGTTGGATGAACCCTTGGCCGACCGGCGGCGGATGTTGGAGGGTCTGCAGTTCGGCGGCCGCGTGCAGCCCGGATTGTCCACGGTCGCCCGCGCGCCCGACGAGCTGGCATCACGCTTCCGGCAGGCGCGCGACCGTGGGAACGAGGGCCTGGTCATCAAGCTGCCCGACTCGCGCTACCAGCCCGGACGGCGAGGACGTCAGTGGATGAAACTGAAGGAAGAACTCGCCACGCTGGATGTCGTCGTCGTTGCCGCCGAACATGGGCACGGCAAGCGCGCAGGGGTGCTCAGCGATGTGACGTTC
>JBIOXT010000096.1:0-2073 GCA_044869795.1 bacterium
TCGACATGCAGCCAGGGCACATCCTCGGCCTGATCGGTCCGAACGGCGCCGGCAAGACGACGTGCTTCAACTGCCTCAGCGGCCTCTACACCCCAACCAAGGGACACATCCAGCTCGAAGGCGAGCCGATCGCGCAGATCGCGCCCCACGTGATCGCGGGGCTCGGCATGGGCCGCACCTTCCAGAACGTCGCGCTGTTCCCTCGACTGACGGTGTTGCAGAACGTCATGGTGGGCCTCCACAGCCGGACGCGGACGGGGTTCCTGACGGCAGCGCTGCGGCTGCCGGCCGCCGCCCGCGAAGAGCGGCAGATGCGCGAGATCGCGATGGAGCTGATCGCGTTCTTGAACCTCGAGTCGGTGGCCCACCAGCCGGCCGGCGGGCTGCCGTTTGGGACGCTGAAGCGGGTGGAGCTGGCCCGGGGCCTGGCCAGCCGCCCCAAGATTCTGCTCCTCGACGAGCCGGCGGGCGGGCTGAACCACGAGGAGGTCTCCTCGCTCGGCCGGCTGATCCGCACGATCCGCGACGAGCGCAAGGTCTCGGTGCTTCTCGTCGAGCACCACATGGACCTCGTCATGGGGATCTCGGATCGCATCGTGGTGCTGAACTTCGGCCGCAAGATCGCCGAGGGCAGCCCGGCCGAGGTCCGGCAACACCCGGAAGTGATTCGCGCCTACCTGGGAGGGGAGCACTGATGCCGCTGCTCGAGGTCGACAGCATCCAGGCCGCCTACGGCCGGACGCGCGTCCTGCACGGCGTGAGCTTCGGCATGAACGAGGGCGAGATCACGGCGCTGCTCGGCGCCAACGCCGCCGGCAAGACGACCACGCTACGGGCCATCACCGGCATGGTGAAGACGTCGGGCAGCCTGCGCTTCGACGGCAAGTCGATCGCCGGCCGCCCCACCGAGGACATCGTCCGCCTCGGCATCGCGCACGTGCCGGAGGGCCGCGGCACGTTCGTGGGGCTGACGGTCGACGAGAACCTCAAGATGGGCGCCTACACCCGCCACGACAAGCTCCGCATCGCCGAGGACATGGAGCGCGTCTACACGTACTTCCCCAGGCTCAGGCAGCGCCACCAGCAGGTGGCGGGCACGCTGTCCGGTGGCGAGCAGCAGATGCTGTCCATGGCCCGGGCGCTCATGCTGCGCCCCCGGCTCATGCTGCTCGACGAGCCGTCGCTGGGTCTGGCGCCCCTGATCGTGCGCGAGATCTTCCACATCGTGAAGACCATCAACGAGGCGGATCGGGTGACGATCCTGCTGGTGGAGCAGAACGCCACCATCGCCCTGGACGTGGCGCATCACGCCTACCTGATCGAGACGGGGCGCGTGGTGATGTCGGGGGCGGCGGCCACGCTGAAGGCCGACGAATCGATCCGTCGCGTCTATCTCGGCCACTGAGCGACAGCCACAGCCATGGAGACGTTCGTCCAGCAGGTGGTGTCGGGACTGGCAACCGGCGGGATCTACGCCGGCGTGGCGCTGGCCCTGGTCATGATCTACCAGGCGACCGACGTCGTGAACTTCGCCCAGGGGGAGATGGCGATGTTCAGCACCTACCTGGCGTGGTCGATGCTCAACGCCGGGCTGCCGTACTGGATCGCGTTCGTCCTCACGCTGGTCATCGCGTTCGTGGGCGGTCTCCTGATCCAGCGTATCGCCATCCGCCCCGTCCAGAACGCGCCGGTGCTGGCGATCGTGATCGTCACCATCGGGCTGCTGGTCGTGTTCAACAGCGTGGCCGGCTGGATCTACACGTACACCCAGAAGCCCTTCCCGAGCCCGTTCCCGAAGGCCCCGCTCAAGATCGGCAACGTCATCATCGGCGCCCACGACATCGGCGCCATCGTCGTGACGCTGCTCGTGCTGGCCGCGCTGTACAGCTTCTTCCGCTACACGAAGCTCGGCCTGGCCATGCGGGCGGCCGCCCAGAATCCGGTCTCCAGCCGGCTGGTCGGGGTGCGGGTGGGCTGGCTGCTGGCGCTGGGCTGGGGCCTGGCGGCCGCCGTCGGCGCGGTGGCCGGCATGATGGTGGCGCCGCTGGTGTTCCTGGAGCCGAACATGATGGC
>JBIOXT010000097.1:0-2401 GCA_044869795.1 bacterium
ATGGACTTGATGGGCCAGGCGCTGCTGTATCCGCCCAACGTCGGTGGGTGGCCTGCCGGCAGGGGCTGGATCAACACGGCCACGATCCTGGCCCGCTACAACTTCAGCAACCTGCTGCTGGCGGGCGCAATGCCCGGCGTCGGCGGCCGGCGGCAGCCGCCGGCGCGGATCGACTGGCTCGACGCCGCGAAGGTGAAGACGGCCGGAGATGTGGTGGATCAACTGGTCGACCGCCTGCTGCAGTTTCCCCTGGATGCCCGGCGGCGCTGGGGTCTGCTGCGGGCGCTGGGGACGAACCGTGAGGATGCCCCGTTCACACTCGACGGCGAGGCGACCCAGCAGCAGCTCCGCAGCGCGGTGCATCTGATGATGAGCATGCCGGAGTACCAACTTGCCTAAGACCGGCGGCATGACCCGGCGCGAGTTCCTGCGCAAGGGCCTCACGATGGTGACGGTCGGGATGACCGCGCCGTCGTTCATCACCCGCACCGCCCTGGCGATGAACAACCCGTGGGACGTCGCGCGGACCACCACCCCGCCGGGTGTGCCGGATGACCGGATCCTCGTCGTCGTGCAGATGGGCGGCGGCAACGACGGCCTGAACACCGTCGTCCCCATCGGCAACGACGCGTACTATCGCGCGCGACCGAATCTCGCTGTGCCCCAGAAAGACGTCATCCGTGTCAGCGACGATCTTGCGTTCCATCCGAACCTGGCGGGAGTCAAATCCCTCTACGATCAGGGCGCGATGGCCATCGTGCAGGGCGTCGGGTATCCGAATCCCAGCCGATCGCACTTCAAGTCCATGGAGATCTGGCACACCGCCGATCCCGAAGGCCGGGTCGTGCGCTACGGCTGGGTGGGCCGGTACTTCGACAGCAAGTGTCCTGTCTGCGAGCAGCCCACAGTAGGCGTCAATGTTGGTCCGTCGATGCCGCTGGCGATGCAGGCGGAAAGCGGGATGGGCGTGAGTCTGGAAACCCCTGAGGCGTTCCAGTGGATGCCCACCATGGGCGGGCTCGGCGAGCGCGAGGAGCAGGAACTCTTCCGGCTGCTGAACGCGCCGGCCCCCGGGGCCAATGAGCCCGGCACCGTCGATTTCCTGCGGCATACCGCGATGAACGCCTTCGTGTCCACCGAGCAGGTCCGCGGCGCCGTGCAGGCCTACAAGGGCAGCGTCGAGTACGCCAACAATCGCTTCGCGTACAGCATGAAGCTCATTGCCCAGATGATCGCCGGCAAACTGCCGACGAAGGTGTACTACGCGAACATCACAGGGTTCGACACCCACGCCGCCCAAAAGGGCGCGCATGACAACCTGCTGGCGCAATTTTCCGACGGCATCGCATCCTTCTACAAGGACCTGCAGGCGCAGGGGAATGCCGACCGGGTCGTCGTCCTCGCCTTCTCTGAGTTCGGCCGGCGGGTCGCCGAGAACGGCAGCGGCGGCACCGACCACGGCACCGCCGCACCGATGTTCCTGTTCGGCAAGGCCCTCAAGGGCGGAATTTACGGCAGCCAGCCCAGCCTGACCGATCTCTCCGATGGCGACCTCAAACACGTGATCGACTTCCGTTCCGTGTACGCCACCGTCCTGGAGCGCTGGCTGGGCGCCGATCCGGCGAAGATCCTCGGGTACAACTTCGAGCGGCTGGGCTTTATCTAACCGCTGGCGGGGTTAGGGCGGACCGCAGCCGGACCTCGTCCGCACGCGCACGACTTCCCGGTTGAACAGCGTCCCCACCCGCTGCGCCGCGGCGTTCAGCCATTGCAGCCGTTCCACCCCGCGTTCGACCAGATCGGTGTCCGGTGTCCGATTCTTGAAATCCGCGATCAGCCGGCGGGAGAACTTAACCACCTCGGTGACCTTGTCGAGGAAGTCCAGCCCCAGCCGCCTGACCTCGGCGGCGGATGGAGGCGCGCCGAGCCGGCGTGTTCCCGTGAGCCGGCGCTGTACCTTTTCGCCGAACGACGCGAGCGAGGCATCCAGGGCATCCAGTTCCCGGCGGTCTCCGCTCCCGGCCTGGAACCGTTCGGACGACCGGCGCAGCGCCGTCTTCTCTTGAGCGGACGGTTCAGTGGAATTCCACACCGCCTTCAGCCTATCCATGTATCCGCACACCGAGGTGTCGCCGGCGGCGCCTGCCGCGCGGCTTCCGTTGAGAACGACGGCCGCGAGCACAAGGACGGCGGCGACCGGCAGGCGTCTCCACATGGTCATGGGCGTATCCTCCCAGATTCATACGGTAGACGATTGACCTGACCAAAACCTGAACAGGGAAACCTCTCCGGCGCCCGGATTCCGGTACCCGGTACCGGACATGGGCTCTTTCGGTACCCGGTACCGCCAATGGGCCGGCGTATCAAAGAGGGATGCGGGTGGCGCCGTGTAATCTGCGGG
>JBIOXT010000098.1:0-3218 GCA_044869795.1 bacterium
GGCGGGGGCACCAACCTGGTCGCCACGCGGCTGTACCTGTCGCAAGTCACGGAACCACACCGGATGGCGTTTGCCAACGGCGTGCTCAGCGCCGCCATTTCCGCCGGACAGGTGGCCGGCCCGGCGATCGGCGGCGTGGTCGCGGCGCTGGCCAACCTGCGATTGCCGTTCATCCTGGTGGGAATCACCAGCAGTCTCGGCCTGCTCGGGTCGCTGCTCCTGCCGCGGCCGGCAGTTCCGGAGGCGCACCTCTCGCAGCGACCAGGGGAGGGCTCCGCGCCCAACGCTGTCTTCACAGGAACTGTCCTCGTGCTGCTGTTCGCACAGTTCTTCCTGCTTGCGGGGTACGGCGGGTTCATCACGACGTACGCACCATTTGCCACGCGCGCCCTGGGATGGTCCACGCTCGATGTCGGCATCGTGTTTTCGTTCTTTGGCGCCGGGAGCATCGCCCTCGGCCCCTGGCTTTCCCATCTGGCCGACCGGACGGGGCGCCGGCGGATCGCCGCCCTTGCGACACTCCCCGTCGCAGCGTTCGGAGCCGTGCTCGTTGCAGGCGCCCCGAAGATCGGCGTGTATGCGATCAGTGTGCTTGCCGGTGGGGGGATCACCGCGTTTGCGGGATCGTGGTTCGCGCTGCTCAGCGCCGCGTCACCCAGTCTCCGGCGGGGCAGAACGTTCGGGCTGGTCAGCGCCGGTTCGAACGTGGGGCAGGTCTTCGGCGCGATGGGAGCGTCGGCGGTGTGGCAGCGCATCGGCATCGGTGCCGGATTGCTCTCAGCCAGCCTGCCGGTGCTGCTCTGTGGTCTCACCATCCTGCTGCTGCCTCGTGATCGGCCCAGCGGAGTCCAGCGTCCAGAGTCCTGAGTCCTGACCTGGTTCAGGACACAGGACCCAGGATGCAGCACACGCAAGGTGGAGAACATGGACACGACGACGACGATCGCTGACCTGCAGACGATAGTCCTGAAGTTTGTCCGCCAGCGCGACTGGGAGCAGTTTCATACGCCCAAGAACCTCTCGATGGGCGTGGCCATCGAGGCGTCAGAACTGATGGAACTCTTCCAGTGGTACTCGGGCCCTGAAAGCATCGACGTCGTGAGGCGCCGCGCGGTCAAGCAGGCGGCCGCGGACGAACTCGCGGACTGCGTGATTTACTGCCTGTCCTTCGCCACCTCCACCGGCATCGACATCGTCGCCGCGGTGCGGGGCAAACTGGCCAAGAACCGGCGCAAGTATCCGGCGAAGCGCTACAAGGGAAGATTCGGCAGCGGTTCGGTTGCCGGTGCCGCGTCTACAGGAGTCCTTCCGAAGTCGCCAGCCCGACGATCAGCATCCCCCAGAAGAGCTTGAACGCCCGGACGTAGTCGGTGTCGGTGACGGCGATGGTACGCGGCCCGCGCCGCTCCACTCCCGGGAACAGGTCGGCCATGTGCGCTGGCGACGTGCGCTTGAAGTCGATCTCCAGCGTGGCCGGGGTCGTCACGCGATAGGGCTGCACCGCGCCCGCCTTCACGGCCCCGACGGCCTGCTCCGCCTGCTGCCGGATGAGCGCATGGGACCGCTGCGCCGACAGACTCAGCGCCACGAAACGGTCGAACGGTTCCTTTACCGCCGCCGTCAGCACGCCGGGAAGCGTGCGCTCCGCCTCCGCGCAGACCACGCTGTCGCCCGTGACCAACGCGACCGGGATGTTGAACGCTCCCGCCAGCGCCGCGTTGAGGCGTGCTTCATCGGCCGGCTCACCGTTGAGGCGCACCTCGTACACGATACGGCCAATCAGCGTGTGGTTGAGGATCCCGTCCCCGCCGCCTTCGCGCTGGTGATAGCCGACGAAGAATGCCCCATCGAAGCCGCGGTCGATGCCGTCAAGCTGGCCGAGGATCTTGGTGCTGCCGCTGACCAGACGGGCCGCGGGATGCAGGTCCTCGACGAGGATGTTGGTCATCGGTCCGTGACCGTCGCTGACGACCACGTCGGTGGCGCCCCCCGCGAGGGCGCCCTCGACGGCGGCGTTGGCGTCCTGCGTCATCAACTTCCGGAACCGTTCGTAGTCGCGCTCTCCCGGGGTCACCTGCTTACCGACGGCCACGCCCGTGATCCCTTCCATGTCGACCGAAATGTAGATCCGCATCGGCCAGCTCTCCTCGAGTGCAGACGTTTCCCTTGCTGGTTCTCCCCGCTTCCCCACTTCCTTGCTTCCCTGCTTGCCCACTTGCCTGCGTGCGGTCTTGCCCTTGTAGTTGAGGGGCACAGAATCTGGATACCAGGGTTGCCATAACGGCGGCGAGAAGCCGCACTCACGACATGCGCATCGTAATCTGCGTGCTCGCCGCGCTCGTGCTGGTCGGCTCGTGGGCCGCCGCCCAGTCACCCAGAGTCAGTCTGGGCGCCGACCAGCTCATCATCGATACGACCGTCGTTGCCGGTCGCCGCATCGGGCTCGTCACAAACCTGGCCGGCGTGACCCGCGATGGCGAGGTGACCGCCGACGCCCTGGTGCGGCGCCGAGGCGTGCAACTCACCGCGGTGTTCGCGCCCGAGCACGGCCTCGGCGGATCGTTGGAGGAGATGGCCCCGGCCGTTGCGGACCGCACGCCGGTGTTCAGCCTGCACGGTGGGACCTTCCGGCCCACAGCCCGCATGCTCGCCCTGGTCGATGTGCTGGTGGTCGACCTCCAAGATGTCGGCGTGCGCGCGTTTACGTACGCGTCGACGATGGCGCTGGTTATGAAGGCAGCCAGGGACGCCGGGCTGCCTGTGGTCATCCTCGACCGGCCGAATCCGTTGGGTGGCCTGACCGTCGACGGGCCCGTGCTGGAACCGTCTCTGCGGTCATTCATCGGCATGTTCTCGATCCCGTATGTGCACGGCTTGACGCTGGGAGAACTGGCACGGCTCATCAACGGCGCATTTCACCTCGGCGCCGATCTCTCGGTCGTTCCGATGAAGGGCTGGGACCGCTCCATGGTCTGGGCCGACACGGGGCTGGCGTGGGTGAACCCCTCCCCGGGGATTCCCAGTGCCGACACCGCCTTCTATTACGCGATCACCGGGCCGCTGGATGGAACGAATCTGTGGAACGGCGCGGGAACGGAATCGCGATTCCGGGTCGTCCTGGCGCCGTGGCTGAAGGGATCGATTCTGGCGGAACGGCTGAACCGGCTTCGGCTCCCGGGTGTGCGTTTCGCTCCCGCCGCGGTGCCGAATCCCCGGAC
>JBIOXT010000099.1:0-10200 GCA_044869795.1 bacterium
CGGGATGTTCGGACGGCCCTGACGCGACCCCCGAGATTCTAAACCGGGGTCAGGACCGCATCGTCGTAGAAGGCGAGGCATGGACGCAGAAGACCAGGCATTGGTAGCGGCATTCAAGGGCGGCGAGGAGAGCGCCTTTACGGCCCTTGTGATCAAATACCGCGAAGCGGTGTATCGGATCGCCCGCCGCATGCTGCGCAGCCATGAGGACGCCTCCGACGTCACCCAGGAAGTGTTCATCCGTGTGCATCGGTCGCTGCCGCGATTCGAGGCGCGGTCCACGCTGAAGACGTGGCTCTACCGCATCACGGTGAACCTGGCCCTGGACCGGTGGGCCCGGGGGTCGCGGTACGTGCTGTCGGGACTGCGGGAATTGGAATGGGAACCGTCGCCTGAGCACGATCCGGCGACGACCGTCGTCGGCAGGGAGCTGGGCCGGATGATCCAGGCGGCGGTCGACGACCTGCCGCCCCGGCAGCGCGCGATGATGCAGCTGCGCTTGTATCAGGATCTTCCCTATGCCGATATTGCCCGCATCATGGGATGCGCCGAGGGGACGGTCAAGGCCACGATGTTTGCCGCGATGGCCAAGCTGCGGAAGGCGCTGGGATCCTATGTGGATGCGGCGGAGCAAGCACGGAAGCGCGGACGCGCGGACGCGAAGGGCAGTCGAGGATGAACTGCCGCGATGCACGGGACCTGATGCTGGAAGCCCTGACCACCTCCGCGCCGCCGGATGTGCGGCGCGTGTTGCTGGTGCACCTGGATGCGTGCGCGTCCTGCCGGGCCGAGGCCGGCCAGTTCGAGGAGCTCGTGGCGCTGCTGCGGGTCCTGCCGGACCCCGCCCCACCGGCCGGATTCTGGCCGGAGTTCATGACGGCGCTGGAACGTCGACTCGCGCACGATGGCTCATGGTGGGGAAGGATCCTGCGGTGGATGCGCACGCCGCGCGTATCGTGGACGGCGGCCGTGGCGACCGCCGTGATCGCCGTGATCATCGCCCTCACGTTTACGGTGGCGCCGACGAGCCCCCCGGTGCCCTCCCCGGTGAGCGGTCTGGTGACCGATTCGGTCAGGCAAACCGCCCCCGGCGTGCAGGCCACGCTGACCTTCTGGAACAACGGGTTGAGCGGATCGGAGGGCCCCGCCGACTTCAGGCCGGGAGGCCGGTAACATGCGGTGGCGCCGGCCACTGCTCGCCCTGGTGGCCGCCGTCCTGGCCCTGACAATCCCGGCCGCCGGCCAGGTACCGTACCGCGATCCCCGCGCGGAGCGGATCATCGAAGCGCTGATGATCTGGCGGCTGGTCGACGAGGTCAACCTCACCGAGCCCCAGATCGCCCGGATCTTTCCGCGGATCAAAGCGCTGAAGGAAATCCGCTTCGAGATCGCACGCCGCCGATCTCAGTTCCGCGCTGAGATGAACGCGCTGCTCGCTCAGCAGCCTCGCAACGACGATCTGATCCGCGCCAAGATTGAGGAAATCGAGCAATTCCGCCGCGACGTCGAGTTCCGCCGCCAGCGCATCATCCGCGACATCAACGGCGCGCTGACCATCGATCAGCGGGCAAAGTTTGCGTTGATCCAGGAGACGTTCGAGGCGGAGACGCTGCGGCTGCTGGAAGAGGTGCGCCGGATGGTGGAAGAGCAGCAGCGGAAGCAGTAGCCTACCGAGGTTCGGGGTTCGAGGTTCGGGGTTCAGCCGTGGCATCACCCACGATGTAGTCGGCTTTCCGGTAAGTCCGTCGTTCACCGCAGTGCGGGCAGGTATGGTAGTTCGCCGCCAGCGTTCCCTTCTCAAAACTTCTCCGGTCCAGCCGCAGCGGCGCTTCAAACTCTCGCCCGCAGGCTTTGCAGATGACGGCCAGTCGGAGTTTTCCCATCGCACCTACGTTATAGTAAGCGTAGCATGGCGTTTCTGAACCCGCAGGACGCTGAGTTCGTCCGCAGCCGCTTTCGCAGCGAGCTGCAGCACGACGTCACCCTTGAGTTCTTCGCGCCCAGCGTGGGGGGTCTGGTGCTGCCCGGCTCGGACGGGGAAACCGCCGACTATACCCGCCGCATCCTTGAGGAGGTCGCCGCGCTGTCCGAGAAGATCTCGCTGCGCGCGCACAGCCTCGTGGCGGAACCGGATGTCGCCGGGCGGTTTGGAATCGCGCGCACGCCCGCGATCGCCTTCCTCGGCGCCGAGGACTACGGCATCCGCTACTACGGGATCCCGGGCGGCTATGAATTCGCGACGCTGCTGGAACTGATCATCGACGTCTCGCGCGGGGAGCCCGCGCTGGCCGAGTCGTCGAAAGCGGTGCTGGCCCGCCTGGGCGGCGACGCGCACATCCAGGTCTTCGTCACACCGACCTGACCGCATTGCCCGCGTCCGGCCAGGCTGGCCGGATTACTGGCGATCGAGAGCCCGAAGGTCCGGGCAGATATCGTCGAAGCCAGCGAGTTTCCGGATCTGGCGGAACGGTACACGGTGTACGCAGTGCCGAAGATCGTGATCAACGATGAAACGGAATTCGTGGGCGCGCAGCCCGAGACCAGCTTTGTCGCCTATCTCGCCCACGCCGCCGGCGTCGCCGATCCGCCCCCTAGCGGCGTCTGACCACTGCGATGCGGATCGAGCTCAGCCGCGTTTCGGTGGTCTATCCCGATGGGCAGATCGCCGGGCTCGATGATGTCACCGTGGCGGTCGAGGGACGGGTGGTCGGCATCATCGGCCACAACGGATCGGGGAAGACCACCTTGATCCGAGTTCTGGCGGGGAGCCTGCCGCCGTCGTCCGGAGAGGTGCGCATCGACGGCGCGCGCCCGCCGGCCTCCCCGCCGCCGGGTGCGCGGGTCAGCGGGCCGCGGTTCTCGTTCTTTCCCCAAGAGCTGCCGAATTTTCCCCTGGCCCAGACACCGCGCCAGACGCTCCAGCATTCGCTGCTGCTGGCCGGGGCGACGGATGACCGCAGCCGCGAGGAGATGGCCGCACACCTGCTCGATCTGGTCGCCCTGTCCCATGCCGCCGATCGTCCGGTCAGGACGTTCTCCGGCGGGATGAAGCAGAAAGTCCGCATCGCCCAATCGCTGGTGCACAATCCGACCGTGCTCGTCCTCGATGAACCGACCACCGGGCTCGACGTGCGGGAGCGGCTGATCATCCTGCGGCTGCTGCACCGCCTCAGCGCGCGGATCCCGGTCGTGTTCTCCACGCACGACTGCCACGACGCCGCCGCGATCTGCGACACCGTTGTGATCCTCGCCCGCGGCGCTCTGGCCGCGGCCGGGTCCCCGGAAGCGTTGACGGCCCAGGTGGCGGGGCGGGTGTGGGAGTGGTGGGTCAGTTCGGTCGAGGCGCTGCAGGAAGACGGCGCGTTCGTGACGAGATTGCACAAGTATGCCACCGGCGTGCAGGTGCGGGCGGTGGCGTCGTCGCCGCCGGCGGGCGCCGTGGGCGTGGCGCCCACACTGGAAGACGCCTACGCGCTGCTGACACAGAACGCCCAGCGGTAATCGCACACGTCGGGGAGGGCCGCATGGAGGATATCTACGCCTACATCGACCAGCATCAGGAGCGGTTCATCGAGCGGCTCCAGTGGTTGTGCCGCCAGCCCAGCATCGCCGCGCAGAACGTCGGCATCCAGGCCACCGCGCAGATGGTCGGGCAGCTGATGCAGGATGTCGGCGTCGCCGCCGAGCTGTATGCGACCGACGGCGCACCGGTCGTGTACGGTCGGATCGGCGCCGGCAACAGGGCCCTGCTGATCTACAACCACTACGACGTCCAGCCGCCCGAGCCGTTGGAGTTGTGGGAGTCCCCGCCGTTTGCCGCGGAGATCCGCGACGGGAAGCTCTATGCTCGCGGCGCTGCGGATAACAAGGGGAATCTGGTGGCGCGGCTGTGCGCCGTCGAGGCGTGGCAGAAGACGCGGGGGAGCCTCCCGCTGGCGGTGCGCTTCGTGGTTGAAGGGGAAGAGGAAGTGTCGTCGGCCCACCTCCATCAGTTCGTCAAGGATCACCGCGACTTGATCCGGGCCGATGGGTGTCTGTGGGAAGCGGGGGGCAAGGACATCCAGGAAACGCCGGGATTGTACATGGGGGCCAAGGGCATCCTGTACGTGGAACTGGAGGCGACCGGCGCCAACCGTGATCTCCACAGTAGTCTGGCCACGACCATTCCCAATCCGGCCTGGCGGCTGGTCTGGGCGCTCGCGACCTTCAAGGACCGGCACGAGCACATCCTCATCGACGGGTTCTATGATGATGTGGTCGAGCCCACGCCGGAGGAGATGGAGTACCTGCGCCGCATCGCGGCCCGGCGCGATGACGATGTGCGGCGGCGTGATCTGGGGATCGACCAGTTCCTGCTGGGACTCTCCGGCGTGCAGTTGGTCAAACGCAACCTCTACCAGCCGACCTGCACGATCTGTGGGATTGTCTCAGGCTACACCGGCCAAGGGTCGAAGACGGTGTTGCCCAGCCGGGCCAGCGCGAAGATCGACTTCCGCCTCGTCCCCAACCAACGGCCGACCGACATCCTGCACAAAGCGAAAGCGCATCTCGCGAAGCATGGGTTTGCGGATATGAGCGTCACCGTCTTGGGCGCCGAACATCCCGCGCGGACGCCGGTCGAATCGGAGCTGTCCAAGGTGGTGCAGCAGACGACGAAGGAAATCTATGGACGGGACCCCATCGTCTCTCCGCTGATGGCGGCGACGGGGCCGATGTACGAACTCAGCGCGCAGTTCGGGATCCCCACCGTGGGCACCGGGTGCGGGTACGCGCACAGCAACGGGCACGCGCCCAACGAGAACATCCGGCTGGACGACTTCTTCCAGCACATCAAGCACGTGGCACTGATCTTCGAGCGGTTTGCCTCACCTTGACCGGCCGGTGCGGGGTCGGTATTGTAGTCAATGCCGAGTGCGGAAGTGGCGGAACTGGCAGACGCGCAGGCCTCAGAAGCCTGTGGGGGAAACCTCGTGGGGGTTCAAATCCCTCCTTCCGCACCAGCGTCCCCTCGAAATCTCCCTAGAAGGCTCCTGCTGAACGTCAATCGCGTGGGCCACATCATCGGGGTGATCGGTGAGAGCGAGTTCTCCGATCCTGCCAATGAGCGGCGGGCCGAAGACATCGGCCGGTTGATCGGCGCCGGCGGCCATACGCTGATCTGCGGCGGGTTGTCGGGGGTCATGGAGGCGGCCTGCCGCGGCGCGAAATCCGCCGGCGGGACGACGATCGGCATCCTGCCGGGGGCCGATCGGGCACAGGCGAACCGGTTCGTCGATTACGCGATTGCGACCGGGATGGGGCAGTCGCGCAACGCGCTCATCGTCCTCTCCGCGGATGCGCTTGTGGCCATCGGCGGCGGGTACGGGACCCTGTCGGAAATCGGTCACGCGCTGCGGGCCGCCAAGCCCGTGGTGGGGATCGGCACCTGGGAGGTGGGCCGCGGCGGAACCCGGGTGCCGATGATGACGGCGGACTCCGCACAGGACGCGTGGACGCTGCTGATAGCGGCGCTGCGGCCATGACCGCAGCCGGGACCCTCTATGTGGTGGCGACGCCGATCGGCAACCTGGAAGACATCACCCTGCGTGCGCTGCGCGTGCTGAAGGAGGTCGACGCGATCGCCTGCGAGGACACCCGGCATACCCGGCTGCTGCTGTCGCGCTACGGCGTGACGACTCCACTGGTCAGTTATCACGAGCACAATGAATCCCGCCGGACTCCTGAGCTGTTGACCCGGCTGGAGGGAGGCCGCAGCATCGCGCTGGTCTCCGACGCGGGAACCCCCGTGCTGGCCGATCCCGGATTCGTCCTGATCAGGGCGGCCATCGCCCAAGACATTCCTGTCGTCGCGGTTCCGGGCCCCAGCGCTGTCACCGCCGCGCTCGCCGTATCGGGGCTCCCGACAGACCGATTCTTGTTCCTGGGATTCCTTCCGCGGCGGTCCGCGGAGCGCCGGCGTCTGCTGGAAGAGATTTCAACACTGCCCTATACGCTGGTGTTTTTCGAGGCCCCGCACCGTGTGGCCCAGACATTGGCCGATCTTCAGGGCGCTCTGGGTGACCGAAGCATCGCGGTGGTGCGGGAACTGACCAAACGGTTCGAGGACGTGACCCGCGGGCGTCTGACGGAGGTGATTGCGCGTTTGCGCACGCTGCCCCCGCGCGGTGAGTTTACCGTTGTCGTGGACGGTGCCGCCGCAGACGCCGCAGCGGGCCAGGCATCGGACGCCCTGCGCGGGCACCTGGCTTCCCTGCTCAGCAACGGCGTGGCGCCGAGTGCGGCTGCGAAGATCATCGCCGCGGCGCACCGGGTGCCACGGCGGGCAGTCTATCAGATGGCGTTGCAGATGCGGGAACGCGGAAACGGGGAAACGAGGGATCGCGGTGGACCTTGAAGACCTCTTACCCAAAGACTACGCGCGCGTGCACCAGGCGGCCAGCGAGTCGGAAGCGATCCTCGTGCAGCAGATCCTCATCGACGCCGGCATCCCTGCCATCGTCCGCAGCCGGCAGGTTCCCGGGTACGGGGAGATCATGCGCGGGGCGATCGGCTACTGGGGTGACGTGCTCGTCTCCATCGCCGCTCAGCGCCGGGCCGAGGAGCATCTTCGAACGTATCTGCGGGTGATGAAGGGCGCGTCGGTCACGGCGAGGTTTGCCGGCATCATCCCACCGCTGGTCACGCTGTTCGACGAGGACGGCCGCATCGATCAGGCCGCCAACGAGCGCCACATCGAGTTCGTGCTCGACGGCGGCGTGCACGGCGTCTTCGCCATGGGCAGCACCGGCGAAGCGATGCACCTGACCGATCAGGAGCGGCAGCAGTTCGCGGAATTGGTCGTCCGGCGTGTCGACGGGCGCGTGCCCGTGGTGATCGGCTGCGCGAGTCCGTCGACAGAGCAGGCTGTCGCGTTCGCCCGCCACGCGCGGGACATCGGTGCCGACGGCGTCGTCGTCATTCCGCCGTATTACTGGACGCCGAACGACCGCGCGGTCGAGACACACATCGGGGCGGTGGCTGAGGCGGTCGATCTGCCGGTGATCATCTACAACTTCCCGGCGGTGGTGGGACGGAACCTTCCTTCCGCGCTCGTTGCTGCGTTGGCGGCGGCATATCAGAACGTGCTGGGGATCAAAGAAACCGTCGACAGCATCGGACACATCCAGGACGTGATCGAGCGGATTAAGCCGCTGAAGCCGGAGTTCAGCGTGCTCTGCGGCTACGAGTTCCACCTCCTCAATACGCTGCTGTCCGGCGGCGACGGTGCGATCCCGGCGGTCGCCAACTTTGCGCCGCAGCTCCCGGTGCAGGTCTACGATCGGTTCCGCCAGGGCCGGGTCGACGACGCCGCCGCGGCAATGCGCCGGCGCTTGGGATTGGCGGCTCTCTACCAGCTCGACGCGCCGTTCTTTGTCGTGGTGAAAGAGGCGATGGTGATGCTGCGGCTCATCCCGCACGCCACCGTGCGCCGGCCGGCGGGGCTGTTGACGGAGCAGCACCGCAGCCGCCTTCGCGAGATGCTCACCGCCGCAGGGCTGCTCTAGGCGTGCGCCCGCGCCGGCCATTGCCATCCTGGCTGACCCGGGGCGTGCTCGCCATCGGTCTCGCCAGCCTTTTCAGCGATACCGGCCACGAAGCCGCCACGGCCATCCTGCCGCTCTTTCTGGTGAGCATTGGAGGGTCTCCATTCGCCCTCGGGCTCATCGAGGGGATCGCCGAATCCGCGAAGAGCGCGGCCAAGCTCCTCGGCGGGTACGTGGGCAGCCGGACCGAGCATCGCAAGGTGCTCGGTGCGAGCGGCTACTTCGTTACCGCGCTGGGGATCGGATCCTTCGCGCTGGCGACGGGATGGCTGCAGGTCCTCGCCGGCCGGACCGCGGCCTGGATCGGGCGTGGATTCAGGGAGCCGATCCGCGACGGCCTCCTTGCCGAGCAGACGCAGCCGGCCCGCTTCGGACAGGCGTTCGGGTTCGAGCGCGCGATGGATACCGCCGGGGCCATTCTGGGGCCACTGCTCGCGCTGGCGCTGTTGTCGATCGCCACCCCGCTGCGGACGATCATGGCGTTGACGATTATTCCCGGCGTGGCGGCAGGGTTGTTTCTCCTGGTTGTCCGAGAGCAGCGCGCCCCGCGGCGCCTCACGCCGTTCTGGGAGCAGGTCGTGACCCTGCCGAAGGAGTTCCGCCGGTTCCTGGTCGTCGTCGGGATCTTCGGTCTGGGAGACTTCTCCCGCACGCTGCTCATCCTCTGGGCCATCGGGATCGGCACCCAGATTTCCGGCAGCGGTCAGATGACGCTCCCGATCGCGTTGTACATGGGGTACAACCTGGTCGGCGCGCTGAGCGCCTACATCGCCGGTGCCTGGAGCGACCGGATCGAGCGGCGGCGGATCTTGATCGGCGGCTACGCGATTGCGGCCGTCGTCAGCGGGCTGATGGCGCTCGACAGCCGTTCCGCCCTGATCATGGCAGCCGTGTTCATCGGTTCAGGGATCTATATCGGGGTGGAGGAAGCGTTGGAGCGGGCTACCGCGGCGGATCTGCTGCCTCCGGATGGCCGGACGTTTGGCTTCGGCGTGCTCGCGACGGTCAATGGCGTGGGGGACTTCATTTCAAGCGCAGTTGTGGGCTTACTCTGGCAGACCGCGGGGGCGCCTGTGGCCTTCGGAGCCGCGGCCGCCTTTTCGGTGATGGGAACCCTGCTGTTGGCTCGGCTGAAGCTGCCTGCCGGAGGACACCCTTCTCAGCCGGCGAGGTAATTGCCCGGGTTCATTGTGTTACAATGAGCGCCAGGCGATGAGGGAGCGGGAGTACCCGCCGGGGTAGCCTGGGAGCGAGCCGGAGATGGTGAGAGTCCGGCAGGCGACGGCGGCGAACATGGCTCCGGAGCAGCTACCTGAAGAACCGGTCGGTCGTCGTTCGTGGATCGTCGGACCGGTGGAGTAGGGGAGCCGTTAGGCCGACGTTAGCTGGCTGAAGGACAACGAGGCGCGGATTCTCCGCGCGAAGATGGGTGGTACCGCGAGAGCGACCTCTCGCCCCAATTGGGCGAGGGGCGTTTTGTTTGTGAGGTGATCGTTGTGGCGAGCAAGACGTAGTACATCACGACGCCGATCTACTACGTGAACGACGTGCCGCACATCGGGCACGCCTACACGACCATTGCGGCCGATGTGGCGGCCCGCTTTAAGCGGCTGGCCGGGTACGATGTCTTGTTCCTCACCGGCACCGACGAGCACGGGATCAACATCGAGCGCGCGGCGCGGGACCACGGCGTCAGCCCCCAGGAGTGGACGGACCGCATCGCCGGAGAATTCCAGGCGCTCTGGCAGTTCCTCAACATCTCCAACGACGACTTTATCCGAACGACGGAACCCCGCCATCAGCGTGTTGCCGCGGCGATTTTTCAGACGTTATTCGATCAGGGCGACATCTACCTCGGGAAGTACGAAGGCTGGTACTGCACGGCGTGTGAGTCGTTTTACCTCGAGTCAGAACTTGGGCCCGACAAGACGTGCCCGGTCCACACAGGGCGCAAGGTCGAGTGGACCGCGGAAGAGTCTTACCTGTTCCGGTTGTCCAAGTACCAGGACTGGCTGCTGCAGTACATCGCGGACCATCCCTCGTGCATCGAGCCGGAGGCCAGGCGGAACGAGGTCGTGTCGTTCGTGCGCGCCGGGCTGAAAGACCTCTCGGTGAGCCGCTCGACGTTCGCGTGGGGCGTACCGGTGCCGTTCGACCCCCGCCATGTGATCTACGTCTGGATCGACGCCCTCACCAACTACATCTCCGCGCTGGGATATCCCGACGGGCCGGCCTATGCGACCTTCTGGCCCGCCGACGTGCACCTCGTCGGCAAGGAGATCGTGCGGTTCCACGCCGTCTACTGGCCGGTGCTGCTGCATGCCGCCGGGATCCCGGTCCCCCGGCAGACCTTTGCGCACGGCTGGCTGACGTTTGGCGGCCGGCGGTTCAGCAAATCGCTGGGGATCGTGATCGATCCGGCCGCGTTGAGCCGTGAGATCGCCGCGGAGTCGGGCGCGGATGTGGGAGTGGCGATCGATGCGCTGCGCTACTTCCTGCTGCGCGAGATTCCGCTCGGCGAAGACGGCGACTTCTCCTACGACGCGCTGCTCACCCGCTACAACAGCGAGCTCGCCAACGATCTGGGCAACCTGCTCAACCGCACGCTGGCCATGGT
>JBIOXT010000100.1:0-2280 GCA_044869795.1 bacterium
CGGGCTCGCGAATGAGGTCGACCATCGCGGGCGAGATGCGGAACTCGAAGTTCTCCGCGGCCTGCCGCAACCGCTCGATGTCCCCGACGTGCTCGGGGCCGAACCGCTCGGCGAGGGCCTCCAGCGACGCGATGCTCCGTTTTCGCAGCAGCTCCTGCCAGGTCATCTCCATGCCGTGACATCCTTGGTATAGATGATGAGATCGTCACCGGGCGCGTAGTAGCCCGGACTGGTCGCGGCCCGCGTGTACTGCCGCCGTTCGTAAAACCGTCGCGTCGGCGAGTAATCGTCTCGCGACGAGGTCTCCACTACGAGGAGCCGGGCGCCGTCGGCCTGGAGCCGCTGCTCCACGGCGCTCACGAGCTGGGTGCCGACTCCCTGGCCCTGCCGGGACCGGTCGACGGCGATCCAGTAGAGATCGTAGGTCCCGCTCGTTCCCGGCGTGGGACCCCAGCAGGCGTAGCCGACGAGGTCGTCGGCGTCGAAGGCGCCCAGAAACCGGTAGTCATCGTCGCCGTCCAGGGCCTCCTCGAGCATTGCGCCCGCGATCGCGACTTCGGCCTCCCGAAACAGGCCGGTGTCGCGCACCAGCGACTCAAGTCGCGCGCGGTGTGCGCGGCCGACGGGTCGGAGCGAGCAGCTCACGCGCGGCCTTGGCGCCCTGCGCTTCGCGCAACGCCACCTCGGCGATGCGGCGGACCAGCTCCGGGTAGTCCCACCCCGCCGCGATCGCCATGCGCGACAGTCCGGCGTCGTCGTTCAGGTCGGGGTTGGGATTCACCTCGAGCACCCACGGCCGGCCCTTGTCGTCCACGCGCAGGTCCACCCGGCCGTAGCCCTTGCCCTGCATCGTGCGCCAGGCCTGCTCGGCGATGCGAACCAGGCGATCGGCCAGCCTCTGGGAGATCTGGGCGGGGCAGACCGGTACGCTGCCGACGTCCTCGGCGGACCCGGTGTGCCACTTGGCCGCGTACGTGAGAATCGGCCACGTTCCTTCGGGCATCGCGGTGAAGTCGATCTCCGCCACGGGCAGCACCCGGTTGCCCACGAAGCCGACGTTGAATTCCCGGCCCGGGACGTATTGCTGGATGAACACCTCGTCGAACTGCTCGGTCATGGCCGCGAGCTTCGCCCGCAGCGCTTTCCGGTCGGACACGACCGAAGCGCGGTCCAGCCCCGCGCTGGCGTCTTCGGCGGCCGGTTTGACGATGGCGGGGAGCGGGAAGTCGTCCGGCACGCGGCCGCTGTCGGAGACCACGGCCCAGGGAGGAATCGGCAGTCCGGCGCCCGCCATGATGGCGTTGGCGATCGGTTTGCGCCGGCACACGGCGATGGTCCACAGGCCGCAGCCGGTCACCGGCACGCCGACGAACTCCAGCGCGGCCACCACGTGCTCCTCCCACTGCGACACGCCGTGCACGCCTTCGCACAGATTGAAGATCAGGTCGCTGCGCCGTGCTTCGGTGAACCACCGCATGTCGTGGCGAACGGGGATTTTCCTGGATTCGTGGCCCATGTCGTCGAAGATGCGGGCCACTTCGTTGACCGCCTTCATGACGCCTGCGATGTCTTCGGCGGTCCAGTCTTCGGCGCCGGGATCGTAGAGGATCCCTACCTTCACGCGGTGGCCCCCGCCCGCAATCCCCCCACGGCGGCCGGGACGACCAGCTCGCGACCGCTGATGCGTTTCCAGGCGATGCGGACCACTTCCTGGATCAGCTCGTCATAGGCGTAGCCCGCGGCGCGGGCGGCCTTGGGGAAGCAGCTGTTCATGCGGGGATCGGGGATGATGCCCGGAAGCGGATTCAGCTCGACCACATTGGGGATCCCCGCTTCGTCGAGCCGGATGTCGATGCGGCACCAGTCGCGGCAGCCGAGTGCCTGATAGGCATCGAGCGACACGAGCTCGATATGGCGGTAGGTCTTCTCCGGGACCTTGGCGGGACACTCGAAGATGTCGAGCTGATGATCGGCCGTGTCCCAGATCCATTTGGCTTCGTAACCGTAGACGGGCGTGGCGCCGCGCGGCAGCGTCGAGAAATCGAACGCGACAATGGGCAGGCAGATGGCGTCCGCGCCGTTGCCGATGATGGCGACGGTGAACTCCGGGCCGGGCAGATAGGTCTCGACCAGCACCGCCTGCTTGTACGTCTCTAAAAGGAAAGAGACGCGCTCCCGCAGCTGTGCGCGCGTGTTGCATAAGTTGTTGGCAAATATGCCTTTACCAGACCCCTCCGCGACCGGCTTCACGAACAGCGGATAGGGGAGTCGCACCCGCGC
>JBIOXT010000101.1:0-2056 GCA_044869795.1 bacterium
TTACGGATTCCTCAGTCACGGGGACGATCACGCTGCGGCTGCTCGACGTCACCTGCGAAGAGTCGCTGCGGTTCGTATTGGAAGCCAACGGGCTGGCGTTCCGGCGGCTCGGCAAGAACATCATCGTGGGGTCAGCCGAGAAGCTCGCGCCGCCGCCCGAGGTCCCGGAAACGATCTCCTACCGGCTGGCGTTCGGCGACGTCAACCAGATCCGCGCGGCGGTGGCCGCGGCTGTTCCGGGAATCCGCGTCGCCGTAGACCCAAGGACCAACGCGCTGTTGATCACGGGGACGTCTGCGCAGCATGAGGAAGTGACAAAAGTCCTGGCGTCACTCGACGTCAAGATTCCGCAGATTGTCATCCAGGTACACGTGGTAGAGATCAGCAGCAGCGTCCTGCGCGATCTGGGCTTGTTCAGCGGCATCGGGGAAGACGCGTTTGGGAGTGTCTTCCTGGACAGCGTCGCGAACCAGATCAGCTTCATTCTTCAGGACACCGACCTGATGCTCTTCCGCCTGCAGGCGTTGGTGACTGACGGGCGGGCCAGGGTCATGACCGCGCCCCGGGTCGCCACGCTGGACGGCAACAAGGCGACGATCCTGCTGGGCGAGCGGGTGCCGATCTTCACCTCCACGGTGGTGGCTGGATCGCCGACGGTGACGGTGAGCTACGTCGACGTGGGCGTGAGGCTTGAGACCACGCCCCGCGTAAATGCCGATGGGCTAATCACGATGGGGTTGAAGCCTGAGGTCAGCACCTTGGGCGAGCTGGTCACCGGCCCCAACAATACCGAGGCCTTCCGCATCGCGACGCGCAACGCCGAGACGACGTTGATGGTGCTCGATGGGAAGACGATCGTGCTCGGCGGGTTGATCAGCCGGGAGGAACGTGAGGCGACGGTCAAGGTACCGGTCCTCGGCGATATCCCGATCCTGGGTGAGCTCTTCAAGTCAACCAATACCGAGCAGCGGGAGACTGAGGTGATCTTCCTCATTACCCCGCAGATCTTCAAGGATTGATGCGGCGGAGGCGAGGGATGGGACGCATGCTTGCGGCGACTGCGATGATGGTCGGGCTGGCCGTGGGCGTAGCGGCGGCGGCCGCCGCTGCCCTGCCAGCGTTCGATACGACGCGGCTGTACTCCGAGCAGGAATTTGCGGCTGCGATGCGCCCGTACACTGAGGCAATTGCCAGAAACGCGAACGACGCCGACGCCCATTACTGGTTGGGTGTGGCGTACCTGCACGCGTTCAAGCTCTTCAAGTTCGGCTTCGCGCCATACGCGCGCGGGCATGGGGGGAGGGCGGTGGCGTCCCTCGAGCGCGCGGTCCAGCTGAACGCGGGCGTCTCGGCGATGCTGGTTCTTTCGGAAGCGTACATCGCGATCGGCGAGCGCAGTAAGCATGCCGCCCTGGTGAACCGGATGTTCGAACTCGCACCGCCGCTTCAGTCGAAGTAACCCGCCTTTCACGTTCCAGAAGACCGCGGCCGGGCCGTTCGCCCGGCCGCAGCGTTTTAGCTCACGTGAGTCATTGCGCGTTCCCGCGTCCTGTGGTCCGATAGGGTCCGGAGCGGCGGAGGACGGCGCTGGTTCGCAACAGCCGGATTCGCGGAGCCACCCTCGTTGAAATTCTTGTCGTCCTCGGCCTCGGGACGCTGGTGGCCTCGATCATCTGGCAGGCCGGCTCCCTGGCCGCGAGGCTGCGCCTCCAGTCTGCGGCGGTCACCCTGGTCTCCGACCTGCGCGCCGCCCAGGCCCGTGCTATGGCGGAGCGCCAGCCGGCCCGGGTCCACGGCCTCGAGTTCCAGGTCGGCGGCGACCGGTACCTGGTCGTAGTCCGCGACGGCCCCGCGATGTCCGTGCGCCAGGAGCGGCGCCTGCCGGGCGGGGTCCGAGTCACCTACGCCCGCTTCGGCGGCAGCGTGCCGACCGCCGCTCAGTTCCACGGCGTCAGCCTGTTCGGCGCGCCCTCGGGAGGGGGCACCGTGACCCTCGCCAGCGGCGCCGTCCGTGTCTGCGTGCGTTTGCTCCCTGCGACCGGCCGCATCCGCGTAG
>JBIOXT010000102.1:0-2966 GCA_044869795.1 bacterium
TTTACGATGGCCGGAATCGTTACTTGGTTCCTGGTCTGGGCGTTGGGCCGTCTCGGCCGGCTGGCTGTGTCCGGTCTCCTCACGGGCATCGTGGGAAGCGCGCTGATCGCGGTCATCTACCTCACGGTGACCGGCGGCGACGTCGGCGACATCGTGCCGCCGGTGGCCTTCCGCTGGGGTCTATACGGATTGGGCGCCGGGCTGGGACTGGGGATCCTGCGTCGTTTCCATCCCGGGGTCCGGATCGCGCTGGGTCTTACTGCCGGCGTCATCGCTGCCGGGTTACTCACCCAGGGCGCCGAGGTCGGATTCGTCTGGCCGTATCAGATCGCTCTCGCCGCGGGCTGGACCCTGGTCCTGGGTCTCAACCGGGGCGCCGTCACGGTCCTCCGCTCGGGCTGAGCGGTTTCACGCTCCGGGTTTCCCACAACCTTCCCCACAACGCTCCGAAGCCGGCACACACCGCGACCGCACGGATAATCCATCCGGCGACGGGAATCGCGCCGAGGAGAGCGAGGACCGCGACGCCGACGAACATCGCCAGGTACGGCGACGGCGGGGTCGCCTCACCGCGGCGCGCGCGGGTCAGGATCGAATCACCGATCCATGCCCCCACGAAGATGTTCGATGGGTACAGTGTCGCCAAATACAGCAAGATTGCGACGCCGCCGAGGGGGATTCCCACGATCGTGATCAACAGCAGCACCACGCAGATCGGGACGATGACCGCCAGGACGAATCCGGCCAGCAGGCTCATCCCGAATCGGTGCTTGATGCGATCGCTGACCGCGAGCACGCCGCGGGTACTGACGGCCAGCGCCACGACGCCGAGGACGAGGAGCCAGAGGATCTCGACCAGCAGTCCGAACACCGAGAATCGGAACACGGCTGGGCGCATCATCCGTCGCGGGGCAGCGCGCTGCGGGACGCGTTCGACGCCGCCGGCGATCTGCGCCCCGGGGGTGATCGTGACCTCTTGCGAGGCCGAGTAGGTCAGCTTGCCGGTGATGCGGGCGGTTGCGAGGATCACCAAGGTATCGGCGTCCACGCGCACGTTGCCGGTGATCGTGCCGGCGATGGTGACCCGGTTCCCGGCCAGCACCGCATCGCGCCCGACCGTTCCTTCCTGCCTGATGCGCGCCCCCAGAGCGACGAGATCGCGGCCGATGCGCGAGGAGTCGGTGAGTCGGACCGTCGCACCGAACAGCAGCGCATCCGTGCCGACCGTCCCGCTGAGCGTGACCCGCCTGCCCGCCGCACGGACGCTGCGGCCTACGCGATCGCTGATGTCGACGGTTTCGCCGGCCGCCATGACGGCGCCCGTCACGGGCGCGTTGACGGTTACATTCTGAGCGGCGGCGACCAGGTCGCCGTCGATCGGCGCCATCACCGTCACACGCTGCCCGGCCGCGTAGACGTCATCCCGAATCGCATCGCTGATCGTGACCGTGTCGCCGGCGCGGGGCACGAAGGCCAGGGCCGGGGCCGGGACCGCGGTGAGGGTCAATACGATGGCGAGCAAGGGAAGCAGGCGCTTCATAGGGCCTGTTTCTCGGTGATGCGCCGTTTCCCTGTGCCGGCGGCATCTGAAGGAGACCTCTGCGGTCCTGCGAAACGATGAGGAGACTCCCGTCATGAAGCGCACGATCGAAGCCCTGCTGCTGGAAGGCCGCCGGTTTCCTCCGCCGCCGGAATTTGCGGCGCAGGCGACCGCCCGCGATCCCCGCGTCCACGAAGACGCCGAGGCGGATCCCGAAGCGTTTTGGGCCAAGGCCGCGGCCGAACTGCACTGGTACCGCTGCTGGGACCGGGTCCTGGACTGGAACCTGCCCCACGCGCAGTGGTTCGTCGGCGGCACCACCAACCTCGCCTACAACTGCCTGGACCGTCAGCTCGCGTTGGGGCGCGGCTCGAAGGTTGCGTACCACTGGGAAGGGGAGCCCGGCGATTCCCGCACCCTGACCTACGCCGACCTGCACCGCGAGGTCTGCACATTCGCGAACGTCCTCAAGTCGCTCGGCGTGCAGCGGGGGGATCGCGTCGCCGTCTACCTGCCGATGATCCCCGAGCTCCCGATTGCGATGTTGGCCTGCGCGCGGATCGGGGCGGCGCACACCGTGATCTTCGGCGGATTCTCGGCCGAGGCGCTGCGCGACCGCATCAATGACGCGCAGGCGAAGGTGGTCGTGACCGCCGACGGCGGCTGGCGCCGGGGCACGATCGTCCCGCTGAAGCGCAACGCCGACGACGCGATGACCGGGACACCCGGCGTGGAGCATGCGGTCGTGGTACGGCGCGTCGGCGCCAAGGCGGCCGTGGAGTGGCAGGACGGGCGGGACCACTGGTGGCACGACGTCATGGCCGCGGCGAGCGCAGACTGTGAAGCGGAGGCCCTCGACAGCGAAGCACTGCTGTACATCCTCTACACCAGCGGCACGACCGGTAAGCCCAAAGGGATCGTGCACACGACCGGCGGGTACATGGTCGGGACCTACCTCACCACGAAGTGGATCTTCGATCTCAAGGACGACGACATCTACTGGTGCACCGCGGACATCGGTTGGGTCACCGGGCACTCCTACATCGTCTACGGGCCGCTGGCCAACGGCGCGACCGGGGTGATGTACGAGGGCAGCCCCGACTTCCCGGACAAGGACCGGTTCTGGAGCATCGTCGAGCGCCACCGCGTGACCGTGTTGTACACCGCCCCGACCGCGATCCGGACCTTCATGAAGTGGGGGCCGGCCTATCCGGCGCGCCACGACCTTTCCTCGCTGCGGCTGCTCGGCACCGTCGGCGAGCCGATCAACCCCGAGGCCTGGATCTGGTATCACACCCACATCGGCGGGGAGCGCTGTCCGATTGTCGACACCTGGTGGCAGACCGAGACCGGGATGATCCTGATCACGCCGCTGCCCGGGCTCACCACGCTCAAGCCGGGATCGGCGACCCGGCCGTTTCCCGGC
>JBIOXT010000103.1:0-19078 GCA_044869795.1 bacterium
GACGGCCGCGCGATCACGAAGGCAGGCGCCGCCGTCGATCCGGCGGCGGCGGTCGCCGTGCATCCGTCCCATCCGGCGTTCGTCAGCCGGGGCGGAGTCAAACTGGACTTCGCGCTGGACGCGTTCACGCTCGATGTGCGAGGGGTGACCGTCCTCGATGTGGGCGCGTCGACCGGCGGCTTCACCGACTGCTTGCTGCGGCGCGGCGCGGGCAAAGTCTACGCGGTGGACGTCGGCACCGCACAGCTGGCGTGGACCCTGCGCAACGATCCCCGCGTGGTCAGCCTCGAGCGGCAGGATATCCGGCGGCTGCGCCCTGAGCAGATCGACGCCCCCGTGGATCTGGTGACTGTTGACGTGTCGTTCGTCTCGCTGTTCAAGGTCCTGCCCGCGGTCGTGTCTCTCCTCCGCGCCGGCGGACCGCTGATCGCGTTGGTGAAGCCGCAATTCGAAGTGGGGCCGAAGGTGGCCAAAGGCGGCGTGGTCCGGGATCCTGCCGCGCATGTCGCGGTGCTCACAGACGCGTTGGTCCGCGCAGGCGCCCTGGGGCTCAGCGTGCGCGGCGTCACGCCGTCCCCGATCGCCGGCCCCCGGGGCAACCTGGAGTTCTTCCTGCATTTGGATACGCGTCCCGAGCCCGGACCGGTGATCGACGTGGAAGCGATCGTCGCCGGCGCGCACTCGCGGATCCACATTCGTTCCGCTACCGGCTCAGGCGCAGGTGGACGGTGAAGCGGGCGGGGATCCTGGTCAACGCCACCCGCCTGCGCGAGCGGCCCGACACGGTCCCCCAGATCAAGCGGGCGGTCGAGGCGATTGCCGCCGACGCGGGGGTCCTGCTGGCGGGGGAAGCGTCCACGCTGCTGGGACTCCCCCAATACGCGGCGGCGGAAGGCGATCTCTCCGATGCCGACCTGCTCGTGGTCTTCGGCGGCGACGGGACCATCCTGCGGGGGGCGCGGCTCGCGGCCGCCCGCGGGCTGCCGGTGTTGGGCGTGAACGTCGGCGGGTTTGGGTTTCTCGCCGAGATCGACGCGGAGGGGGTGGCGGGGGTGCTGCCCGATGTCCTGGCCGAGCGGTACGACCTCGACGAGCGGATGATGCTGGCTGCACGCGTCGAGCCGGCCGGCGCTGCGCCAGCGCTGCTGGCTCTCAACGATATGGTGGTGACCAAGAATGAACCGGCGCGGGTGATGCGGCTCACCCTCGCGGTGAACGGCGAGCCCCTGGCCAGCTATGCGGCCGACGGGATCATCGTCGCCACCCCGACGGGCTCGACCGCCTACTCGCTGTCGGCGGGAGGCCCGGTCGTCCACCCGCAGGTCGAGGCGATGATCGTCACCCCGATCTGCCCGCACGGCTTCAACGCGCGGTCGGTGGTCATCAAGGCCGACGACGAGGTGGCGGTGGAGATCGCCGCGCGCAGCGGCGAGGCGGTGCTCAACGTCGACGGCCGGGTCGGGACGACGTTCGCCCATCCCTCGTCGGTACGGGTGCGGCGGGCGGCGCAGACGACCAGTTTCATCCGGTTGCGATCGGACAGCTTCTACGGCATTCTCCGGACCAAACTCTCATGGGGGCAGCGATGACCAAATACATCTTCGTGACCGGTGGGGTTGCGTCGGCGCTGGGCAAGGGGATCACCTCGGCGTCGATCGGACGGCTGCTGAAAGCGCGCGGGCTGCGGGTGACGACGTTGAAGTTCGATCCGTACGTCAACGTCGACGCCGGCACGATGAACCCGCACCAGCACGGCGAGGTGTTCGTCACCGACGACGGCGCCGAGACGGACATGGACCTCGGGCACTACGAGCGGTTCATCGATGCCAGTCTGACCCGCGACAACAACACCACCACCGGCAAGATCTACGGCACCGTGATCGCCCGGGAACGGCGCGGGGAATACCTCGGCGGCACCGTGCAGGTCATCCCGCACATCACCAACGAGATCAAGGAAGAGATCCGGCGCGTCGGGGTGGCCGCGGATGCCGACGTCGTGATCGTGGAGGTCGGCGGCACGGTCGGCGACATCGAGGGGCTGCCGTTCCTCGAGGCGATCCGCCAGTTCCGCCACAACGTCGGCGCCGGCAACGTGATGTACGTGCACGTCTCCCTGGTGCCCTATCTGCCGGGGGCCGGTGAATTGAAGACCAAGCCCACGCAGCACTCGGTGAAGGAGCTGCGCAGCATCGGACTGCAGCCCGACGTGATCGTCTGCCGCACCCAGCGGCCGCTGACGCGCTCGGTGAAAGAGAAAATTGCGCTCTTCTGCGATGTCTCCCCCGACGCCGTGATCCAGGCCCTCGACGCCGCGACCATCTACGAGGTGCCCCTCGTCCTGGAGCGGGAGGGCCTCGGACAGTTGATCGTCGACCGGCTGGGTCTGCCAGGGGTTCCGCCGGACCTCGGCGAGTGGGTGGAGATCGTCGACCGTCTGACCCAACCGACGACGTCGCTGCGCATCGCCCTGGTGGGCAAATACATGGGGGTCGCCGACTCCTATGTCAGCATCGTCGAGGCGCTGCGGCACGGCGGCATCCCGTACCGCGCCGAGGTGCAGGTCGGCAAGATCGACGCCGAGGAGCTGGAGCCCCTCTCCGATACGCAGGTGGGGGATCGGCTCGCGGGGTTCGACGGCATCCTGGTCTGTCCCGGATTCGGCGCCCGCGGGGTGGAGGGCAAGGTGAAGGCGATCCGCTACGCGCGGGAGCGCCGCGTCCCGTTTCTGGGGATCTGCTACGGCATGCAGTGGGCGGTCGTGGAGTTTGCCCGGCACGTCTGCGGGTTGACGGGTGCCAACACGACGGAAGTCGATCCCGACACGCCGCACCCGGTGATCGATCTGCTGCCGGAGCAGCAGGCGGTCACCGACAAAGGCGGGACGATGCGCCTGGGTGCGTACCCCTGCCGCCTCGTCCCGGGGTCGCTGGCCGGCGATGCGTACGGCGCGGACGAAGTCGGGGAGCGCCACCGCCACCGCTACGAGGTGAACAACGCGTACCTGCCGGTCCTCACGCAGCACGGGCTGCGGGTGACGGGCATCTATCCGGCGAAGAACCTCGTCGAGATCGTGGAACTGCCGGACCACCCCTGGTTCGTCGGCACGCAGTTCCACGCCGAGTACCGGTCGCGTCCCAACCGCCCCCACCCGCTGTACCGTGAATTCGTGGGGGCGGCGCTGCGGCGCGCCCGGGTCGAGGCCGGCGTCAGCGAAACGGCATAGGCGGAAGGAGAACATCGCGATGGGGCTGGTCACCTACGTCAACGGCGCGTTTGTCCCGAAGGACGACGCGAAAGTCTCGGTCTTCGATCACGGGTACCTGTACGGGGACGGCATCTTCGAGGGCATCCGGGTGTACAATGGCCGGATCTTCCGCCTCGACGAGCACCTGGATCGCCTGTACGATTCGGCGCGCTACCTCCTCCTCGACGTCCCGCTGCGCGAGGACGAGATGCGCAGCGCGATCATCGAAACGGTGCGGCGCTGCGGGCTGCGGGACGCCTACATCCGGCCGGTGATCTCCCGCGGGGTCGGCGACCTGGGGCTGGATCCGCGCAAATGCAAGACGCCGACGGTGGTCATCATCGTCGACACCATCCAGCTCTACCCGCCCGAGGCCTACGACCGCGGGCTGCGGGTGATCACCGCGACCACCCGCAAGCAGCGTCCGGATGCGTTGTCGCCACAGGCCAAGACCCTCAACTATCTGAACAACATCATGGCCCGGATCGAAGCCAACCAGGCCGGGGCCGACGAGGCGATTATGCTGACGACCGACGGGTATGTCCGCGAGTGCAGCGCCGACAACTTCTACGCCGTCCATGACGGCGTGATCTGGACGGCGCCGCCGTCGCTGGGCATCCTCGAGGGTGTGACCCGGGGTGTCATCCTCGACCTTGTCAAGCCACTGGGCATCGCGCTGCACGAGAAGGCGTTCACGCTGCACGATGTCTATCGGGCCGACGAAGCCTTCCTCTCGGGGACCGGCGCTGAAATCGGCCCCGTCGTGGAAGTCGACGGCCGGCCGATCGGGACGGGCCGCCCCGGGATCCTCTCCCAGCGGCTGAGCCGCGCCTTCCGCGACCTGGTCGCCCGCGAGGGGACGCCTGTGTTTCCGGAGACGCCGGCAGCCCCGGCCGCCGCGCCATCGCCGGCCGGCGCGACCTGATCCGCGATGTCGGTCAGTGAGCGCACGATCCGCTCCACGCGGATCTATGCGGGACGTGTCGTGTCCCTGCGTCTCGACGACGTCGAGCTGCCCAGCGGGCGAGCGGAGACCCGCGAGATCGTCGAGCATCGGGGCGCCGTGGCGATCGTGGCGCTGACGCCCACGCGCGACGTGCTGCTGGTCCGGCAGTTCCGGTCCGCGGTGGGCCGCCGGCTCCTGGAGCTTCCCGCGGGGACGATGGAGCCCGGAGAGACGGGCGAGGCGTGCGCGCAGCGAGAGCTGGCGGAGGAAGTGGGGATGCGCGCCGAGCGCTGGCGGCCGCTGGGGTCAGTCTTTCCTTCTCCAGGATTTCTCACCGAGGTCGTGCACCTCTTCGTCGCCGACGATCTCTCCCCACAGACGGCGGCCGCGGAGGAAGAGGACCTTGAAGTCGTCTCCGTGCCGTTGCCCGAAGCCAGGGGGTTGGTCCTCGCGGGGGAGATCTGTGACGCGAAATCCGTGGCCGGCATCCTGCTGGCCTCATCCGTTCTCGGCGGCGGTGCATGACGCGCCCGGGTGGGCCGGCCGAGGGGTTCATGCATCACGTCGATGCGTTTCTCACGTACGCGCTGGCCGAGGCGGGCCTCGCCCCGAATTCCGTGGAAGCGTACTACCGCGATCTGCGTGAGTTTGCGGGGTTCGTCGCGCGCCGGGGCGCGCGCGCGCCCGCCGACGTGAGCCGCGCCTCGGTGTCGGTCTACCTGCTGGACTTGCGGCGGCGCGGTCTGTCCGTAGGCACCGTGAAGCGCCGCACCGCGGCGATCCGGTCGTTCTATCGGTTCCTGCAGCGGGAAGCGTTGGTCGATGCTGATCCCACCCTCGACCTGGCTCCCCCGCGGCCGGTCCTGCGACTGCCCCGGGTCTTGACCGAGGATGAAGTCGGCCGCCTGCTGGCCGCCCCGGACGCGGGAAGCCCCGAGGGTGCGCGCGACCGCGCCCTGCTGGAATTGATGTACGCCAGCGGACTGCGCGTGTCGGAGGCGACCGGCCTCAATCTGGGCGACGTCGACCTCTCCCATGAGCTCGTCCGGGCGGTCGGGAAGGGGAACAAGGAACGCGTCGTCCCCGTCGGCAGCCACGCCATCGCCGCGCTGCGCACCTACCTGCGCTCGGTCCGACCCGCCTTCGCGCGGCGCCGGCCGATCCAGGCCCTGTTCCTCAGCCGCCGCGGCGGCCGGCTTACGCGGCAGGCCTGCTGGAAGCTCGTCCGGCGCTACGCGCGGCGCGCGGGGATCAGCCGCGCTCTGACCCCCCACGTGCTGCGGCATTCGTTCGCCACACACCTGCTGGAGCACGGCGCGGACCTGCGCGCGGTGCAGGAAATGCTGGGCCACGCCTCGATCGGCACGACGCAGCTCTACACGCACGTCTCTCGTGCGCGTCTGCGGGAGGTCTACGCCCAGGCCCATCCCCGCGACGGCATGCGCGTGCGGTCCCACCGGTAGTGGAGGCGTTCGCCCGGGCCATCATCCTCGTGCTGGACAGCGCGGGCATCGGCGGGGCTCCCGATGCGGCCGCCTACGGCGACGCCGGCAGCAGCACGATCCCGCATGTCGCCGATGCCGTCGGCGGGCTGCGCCTCCCGGTGTTGCAGCAGATGGGGCTCGGGAGGATCGTACCCATCGACGGCGTTGCGCCGGTGGCATCGCCCACCGCCGCGTACGGACGCCTCACCGAGGCGTCGGCGGGGAAGGATTCGACGACCGGCCACTGGGAACTGATGGGCGTCATCTTGGACCGTCCGTTTCCCACATACCCGCAGGGGTTTCCGCCTGAGATCATGGAGCCGTTCGAGCGCGAGATCGGAACGAGCACGCTGGGCAACGTTGCCGCCTCGGGCACGGAGATCATCGCGCGGCTGGGGCCGGAGCATCAGCGCACCGGGTTTCCCATCGTCTACACCTCCGCCGACAGTGTGTTCCAGGTGGCGGCCCACGAAGACGTCATTCCCGTGGCGCGGCTGTACGAGATCTGCGGGATCGCGCGGCGGCTGCTGCGCGAACCGCACGCCGTGAGCCGGGTCATCGCCCGGCCGTTCGTCGGCACACCCGGGCACTACGTGCGGACCGACCGGCGCCGGGACTTCTCCGTGCCCCCGCCGCGGCCGACCGTGCTCGACGCGGCCGTGGCCGCCGGATGGGCCGTCGTCGGCATCGGCAAGATCCCGGACCTGTTCGCCCACCGCGGTGTGACGGCCGGCGTCCACACCCACGATGACCTCGACGGTCTGGCCCAGACCGTTCGCGCGCTGGACGATCAGGCACGCGGCATCATCATGACGAACCTGGTCGACCTGGACACCAAGTTCGGCCACCGCAACGATCCGGCGGGATATGCGGCCGATCTCGAGGCCATCGACGGGCGGCTGCCGCAGGTCCTGGACCGGCTGCGCGAGGGTGACGTGCTGGTGATCACCGCCGACCACGGAAACGATCCGACGACGGGCAGCACCGATCATGCCCGGGAGCAGGTGCCGATGCTGTGGGCCGGCCCCCGGATCCGGGGAGCCGATCTCGGGACGCGCCCGACGTTTGCCGATGTCGGCGCGACCGTGGCTGCGGCCCTGGGAATTCGGTGGACCGGACCCGGCACGAGTCTGCTCCCGCAGATGCTATTGGCGAGGTGAGCCGTGGAGGTGAGGCAGCGCATCGAGACCGCCGTCGCGTTCATCCGCGCGCGGTCATCGCTGGCGCCGCGCATCGCGATCACGCTGGGATCCGGCCTGGGCCGGCTGGCCGATGAGGTCGAGGTCGATGCCGTGATGCCGTATGCGGAGATCCCGGCATTTCCCCGCTCCACCGTGGAAGGGCATGCCGGACGCCTGGTGCTGGGGCATCTGGAAGGGAAGCCGGTCGTCGCGATGCACGGCCGCGTGCACTACTACGAAGGCTATGCGATCACCGATGTCGTCTTTCCGCTGCGCGTGATGTGGGCGCTGGGCGCCGACCACTTCATCGTCAGCAACGCGGCCGGCGGCATCAACCGCCAGTGGGCGGCCGGGGATCTGATGATCATCGCCGACCACATCAACGTCATGGGTACCAACCCGCTGGTCGGTCCCAACGACTCCGGGCTCGGCCCGCGATTCCCCGACCTCTCCGCGGCCTACGACCCCGAGCTGATCGCGCTGGCCGAGCGGGCCGCCCTCGCGGAGGGCATCAACATCCGCAAGGGCGTCTACGTCGGGGTCAGCGGTCCGAACTACGAGACGCCGGCGGAGCTCCGCATGATGGCCCGCTGGGGCGCCGACGCCGTCGGGATGTCCACGGTGCCGGAAGTGATCGCCGCCCGCCATCTGGGGATGCGGGTGCTGGGCATCACCGCCATCACCGACATGGCCACCGGCGAGCAGGTCAGTCCCGTCACGCACGAGGACGTGATCGCGACCGCCCGCCGTGTCGAGCCCGCCTTCGTGGCGCTGGTGCGGCGGATCGTCCGCGAGATGCCGCTGGCGACGTGAGCCGGCCGTGGCGATGACGAGGGCGTACGACCTGATCCAGAAGAAGCGCGACGGGGGCGCGCTGACCGAGGAAGAGATCGCGGTCCTGCTGTACGGGTACCTGGGCGGGGAGATCCCCGACTACCAGATGGCCGCGTTCCTGATGGCCGTCTTCTTCCGCGGCATGACGCCCCGCGAGACCACGACCCTGACGATGGCGATGGTGCACACCGGGGAGATCCTCGACCTCAGCGCCATCCGCGGGATCAAGGTCGACAAGCACAGCACCGGCGGGGTCGGCGACAAGACGTCGCTGGTGCTGGTGCCGCTGGTGGCCGCCGCCGGCGCGCCGGTGGCGAAACTGTCCGGCCGCGGGCTGGGCCACACCGGCGGCACCCTCGACAAGCTGGAGTCCATTCCCGACATGCGAGTGGAGTTGTCGTCGAAGGAGTTCATCGACCAGGTGAACCGCATCGGCTGCGCGATTGCCAGCCAGACCGCGAACCTGGTGCCCGCCGACAAGAAGCTCTACGCGCTGCGGGACGTCACCGTGACCGTGGACAGCATTCCGCTCATCGCGGCCAGCGTGATGAGCAAGAAGATCGCGGCCGGAGCCGACGGGATCGTGCTCGACGTGAAGACCGGCAGCGGGGCCTTCATGAAAGACCTCACGACGGCGCGGGAGTTGGCGGAGATGATGGTGGCGATCGGGACCGGCGCGGGCCGGCGCACGGTGGCGGTTATCTCCGACATGGATCAGCCCCTCGGGTACGCGGTGGGCAATGCCGTCGAGGTCGCGGAGGCGATCCAGACGCTGCAGGGCACGGGCCCGCCCGACGTCCAGGACCTGTGTCTGGCGCTGGGATCGCAGATGCTCACGCTGGCCAAGGCGGCCGGGTCGCTCGACGATGCGCGGGCCCGGCTGCAGTTCGTGCTTGAGAACGGCCGCGGCGCCGCCAAACTGAAAGAGATGATCGACGCCCAGGGCGGCGACAGCCGCGTGGTCGATGATCCGCAGCGGCTGCCCCAGGCGGCGGTCAGCGTTCCCGTGCCGGCCTGGACGAGCGGGATCGTCACCGCCATCGATGCGGGACGGATCGGGCTCGCCGCGATGACGCTGGGGGCGGGGCGGACCCGTAAAGAAGATGTGATCGATCCCGGGGTCGGCGTGGTGCTGCGCCGCAAGGTCGGTGATGCCGTGTCGCGGGGGGATCCGATCGCCGACGTCCACGCCGCCGACGCCGGACGCGGGACTGAGGTCGCCGCCCGCGTGCAGGCCGCATATACCATCGGCCCGGAGGCCCCGGCGCCGAGATCCTTGATCCACGACGTGGTCGGATAGGGGGGAGGCACCGATGTTCACGCAGATCGTCCTGGGGGTGGATGGGTCGGAGGCGTCGGAGCGGGCGGTGGCGGTCATGGCCGACCTCGCGGCGCAACTGCGCAGCGCGGTCACGGTCGTTCACGCCGTGGCGGATGCGATGATGATCATGCCGCCGGTCGCGCCGACCGAGGCGATGATCACGCCGCCGCTGGTCACGGAAGAGGCCATGCGGGAGCTTGAACAGGCGGGGCAGGAGGTCCTCGCCCGCACGGCGGAGCGGTTCCATCGGGCTGGCGTGACCTGTACGACGCGCTTGGAGCACGGCCCCGCCGCGGCGCACATCGTGGACATCGCCCGGACCACCGGCGCCGATCTCATTGTGCTGGGCAGCCGAGGACACGGGAAACTGGAGGAACTGCTGCTGGGTAGTGTCAGCGACGCCGTCGTGCGCGAGGCACACTGCTCGGTACTGATCGTACGCTGACCCTCGTTCCCCTGTTCGCCTGCTCGCGTGTTCGCCAAATAGAACGGCGGAGGAAGCAATGAACATCAAGAAAGTGGGCGTCGTCGGGTGCGGCCTGATGGGCGCCGGGATTGTCGAGGTCGCGGCGCGGGCCGGTTACGACGTGGTGGTGCGCGAGGTCAGCGACGACCTGCTGGCCAAGGGTCTCGCCCGCATCGAAGCCTCGATGGGCCGGGCCGTGCAGCGCGGGAAGGTCAGCGCCGCCGATGCGCACGGGGCACGCGCGCGCGTCCGAGGCACCACGCGGGTAGACGACCTCGCGGGGGCTGAGCTGATCATCGAGGCCGTCATCGAGAACATGGACCTCAAGAAGCAGGTCTTCCGCGAGCTGGATCGTCTGATGCCGGCCGGCGCGATCTTCGCCAGCAACACCTCATCGCTGTCGATCACCGAGATGGCCTCGGTCACGGCGCGGCGCGACCGGTTCGTGGGGATGCACTTCTTCAATCCGGTGCCGGTGATGAAGCTCGTGGAGTTGATTCGAGGGCTGCAGACCTCCGAGGCGACGATGGCCGCCGGCCGCGCGTTCGCCGAATCGGTCGGCAAGACGGTCGTGGTGTGCAAGGACAGTCCCGGGTTCATCGTCAATCTGGTGCTCGTGCCGTACCTGCTCGACGCGGTCCGTGCGCTGGAGATGGGCGTGGCGACGAAAGAGGACATTGACACCGCGGTAGTGCTGGGACTGGCACATCCGATGGGCCCGCTGACGCTGCTGGACTACGTGGGTATCGACACGACGTACTACATCGCCGAAGCGATGTTCCAGGAGTTCAAGGACACCCGCTACGCCGCGCCGCCGCTGATGAAGCAGATGGTCCTCGCCGGGCTACACGGCCGCAAGACCGGTATGGGCTTTTATGAGTACGGCGCGAAGGGGGAACCGCGATAGCAGCAGGTCGAGACGCTTACTCCGCGCCGCGAGACTTCTTGATCGCCGCTTCGACGTGATCGGCCAGCACCAGGATCCCGCGCTGGCGCCCTTTCACGGCCTTTCCGATGGACGCAAAGGGGATCTTCCGCGCCCGCAGCCAGTTGACCGTACGGTTGAAGTCCTCCTTGCTGTTGGGATCCAGGCCCGCTTTCTCCATCAGATCCCGAATCCCAACGATCCGGCTCCACGCGCCGTCCATCGTGAACACCTCCGCGTCACGGCTCGACCTGCGACTGTGCTTCGCTAGGCCCGGCGGCGGCTCCTGGCCGCCCGTTCCGACCGAATGGGACGGGTCCGCCGGTCGAGACGGCAAACACCGTCGGCGTCAGCGGAAGTTCCGCGCTCAGGTACATCGCCATTGCCCTGCTGGCCAGGTCGTCGTGCTCGTCGGCGCCGGCGATCAGGCACGCGTGTTCGTGGGGGATGGCCAGGATCGGATTGCGCAGACCCGCAGGAACGAGGAGATCCGGTACCAGCGCCCGCGTCGCGTCGTACCCGTCGAGTTCGACGTAGTCGCGCTGCGGCCCGCCGAGCTCGTCGAGGAGATGCCGCGTCCGATCCCGCAGGTTTGCCATGGCGAGCGGATGGAGATCGGCGGCTCCCAGGCCCCACGCCGAGACCATCCCCTCGGTCACGTACGTCATCTGGAACTGGCCCTCGATGACGTACGCGATAACGAGATCTTCAACGAATGCGGAGCGGACCGGATAGTGCTGCCGGCGGTAGCCACTCGACATGATCAGATCCGCTTCGCGCTTGATCAGCGGCAGGACGCGGTCCTGGACCAGCGGGAACGGCGGCGGAGCCGCCGGGGGCACGCGATGCCGGAGCCCGGCGACCAATTGGGCGAACACATCCTGCTCGTCGCCCCGGTGCCGCAGCCGGAAGATGTAGGACTCGAGCAGGTCGACCTGCAGGGGGACCCCTGATACCGTGCAGAGAAATCCGTTGGCCGTTTCCCGCTGCCACGCAATATCGGGAGAGTCGGCGAGGTAACGGCGGAATCGTTTGCGGAAGGCGACGAACCCGATTCTGAGGCGCCAGGCGGCAACTGCCACTAGCACCACAAAGCCAAGAACTGCGCCTAGCATCTAGGCCGTCAATCGATCCAGGCGAGCTGAAGGAGGGGACTGTCCCTGACCTCGGTACGGGGACTGTCCCCTCCTGCCAAACAAACACCGAACGGGGCCTGTCCCCTCCTGCAGAACACTCGATCGGTAACTAACGCGGGGGAGCAAATCCGTACAGGTCGGCGAGGTTCCCGCGCCGCTTGCGCGGCGGGGCGAGGACTGCGGTCACCGGCATCTCTAGCCGCACATCAGACGGAGCGACCCTGAGGAGTCTGGCGACCATCCCGCCGTCCGTGCCGTCGATCCGCACGTACGCAACGACCTCTGGGGCAGGAAGGTGCCGGCCCATCCCGTCGACATGGACCACGGCGAAGGTGTGCACTCGCCCACGCGGCGCGACTTCCTGCCAGGTCTCGGAGAGATCCTCGAAGCAGCGCTCGCAGTACACCCGCGGCGGGAGATAGGTCAGGTGGCATTCCTCGCATCGGGTCACGGCAAACCGCCCGCGCCGGCGCAGGGTCTGGAAAAATCGCTCGCCGGCGGCACCGGCGGTGTAGAGGAACTGCACCGGCATCGAACCGCGCCAGACCGTGGCACTGCCCGCGTGCAGATCCGCCATCAGCGTTTCCTCCGGTACGGCGCGAAGTGGACGATGTCGGTGATCGCCCCGCTGCGGTCCCGGGGCTTCTTCCAGACTGCCCGCACCGTCGTGCCCGCGGTGATCTGGCCGCGGATCGCCTCGACGCTCCGTCCCGAGACCCCACCGAGCAGATGCAGGAAGCCGGCGCGGGGGCTGGTCCCGTCGATCTCGACGACCGCGGGGATCTGCGGCCGCTTCAACGGCCGCATGTCCCAGGTGATGTAGCAGACCGAGAATGTGTTGACGGTCCCGGTGTCGGGGAGCTCGACCCACTCATCCATCGGCTTGAAGTCCAGTTCGCAGAACGCGCGCGGCGGGGTGACGGTCCGGCCGCACTGCCGGCAGCGCGTGCCGTAGATCGTCCCCTGCTTCAATCCCTCGAGGAACCGGCTGATCGCCACGCCGGCATCCCAGCCGTAGTCCAGCACCGGTGTCCAGGGCGTCACCGACACCGTGCGCCGGAATTCCTCGTCGCGCAGTCCCCGACCGCGGAGCGGCACGCGGGGCGGGGCGTCGATGATCCGTCGTCCGGCCGTCATCTCAGTGCACCCCCAGGACCGCCACGGTGCCGATCTGCATCAGATCCCCCCAGGCCTGCGCGACGCCGCGCTCGGGATTGCCCGGTACCTGCCGCGCACCGGCCTCGCCCCGCAGCTGCCAGAACAGCTCGCACAGTTTCATCAGCCCCGCCGCGGCGATCGGGTTGCCCACGCCCATCAGGCCCCCCGATGGGCACACCGGAAGCTCGCCGTCGCGATTGAAGCGCCCCGCCGCGAGATCTTCCGGCGCCTTGCCACGATCGGCCAGCTGCAGCCCTTCCAGATGATGGAGCTCCTTGTACGCAAAGGGATCGTAGGGCTCCGCGACATGGATCTGGCGGCGGGGTTCGGTTACCCCCGCCATCTCGTACGCCATCCTCGCGGCGACCTCCACGTAGCGGGGGTAGGCGAGGTCTCGGTTTCCCCAGTACGAGGTATCCAGCGCCCAGCCCACGCCCTGGACCCAGACGGGTTTGTCCGTGAGTCGGCGGGCGACCGGTTCCGATGCCAGCACGATCGCGGCGGCGCCGTCGGAGACCGGACTGACCATCAGGCGGTGGACCGGCCAGGCCACGACCTCCGACGCCAGCACGTCGGCCACGGTCAGGTTCGCCGCGACCTGCGCGGCCGGATGGTCCAGCGCGTTGCGCTTGTTCTTGACCGACACCAGGGCAATGTCTTCGTTGCGGATGCCGTAGGTCTGCATGTACCGCTGCTGCTCCAGCGAGAAGATCCACAACAGGTTCGGGCCCAGCGGCCGCTCGATCGTGTGGTCGAAGATCGTCAGAAAGGCGCCCTGCGGGTGCGGCTGGCAGCTGCTCATCTTCTCTTCGGCGACAACCAGCACGAGGTCGAACAGGCCCGAGGCAACCATCGTCCATCCGCTGATGATGCTGAACACGCCCGATCCGCCGCCGACGTACGCGCGCATGTACGGTTTGCGGGTCCCGCCGGCGCCGTCGAGCAGCCATTCGCCTTTCATGTGCACGCCGTCGAACGCGTCGGGGGCGGTGGCCATCGTGACCGCCTGGATGTCCTGCAGCCGCACACCGGCGGAATCGAGAGCCTGGCGCGCCGCGTAGAAGGACAGCTCCCGACCGGTCTCCAGCGCGCGCCGCATGAACAGACTCATGCCGGCACCGACGACGGCGACCCTTCGTCGAATCTTTCGGCTCATCGGCACCTCGATGGTTCGGGAATCGGGAAACGGGAATCGGTTTGATCCTGTTGTCACCGTTTCCCGCTTCCCGTTTGCCGTTTACGTCAGTGATCGCCCAGCACGAGCGCTCCACCCGTCTGCGTCGGGACGCCCCGCCAGGAGACAACCAACCCCGTTGTTGCCCCGGTGACCTGATGGCGTCCCGCCTCGGCGCGGATCTGACCGACGGCTTCGGCGACGCGGTAGCAGGCGCTGGCGTCGTAGCAGTAGCCCATGCCCAGACTTCCACCAGACGGGTTGACGGGCATCCGTGCCCGGTCGCCCCGCGGGGCCAAACGCGCCGCCTCGATGTGCTGCAGCTGCTTGTAGGCGTAGGTGTCGTCGACCTCCGCGAAGGTGATCTCCTCCGCCGGATGGGTGATCCCGGCCATCGCGTAGGCCATCGTGGTCGCCAGCGTGGCATATGTGGCCGTCGACCAATCCCGCATCGCCAGCGAGGAGCTGTCGGAACTCCATCCGATGCCGCGGATCCACACGGGCTTGGGCGCGCGACCCGCGGCGGTCTCCCCCGCCAGCACGATGACCACGGCGCCGTCGGCGTGGTCGCTGATCTCGAGCGCCCGCAGCGGTTCGCAGACCGGGGCGGAGGCGAGCACCTCGGCCGCGGTCAGCACGGCGCCGTAGGCGGCGATCGGATTGTCCAACGCCCGGCGGCGGTTGGTGACGACGACGTCGGCCACCGCTTCCTCCGCGATCCCGCGCTCATGCACGTACCGGCGCATCTCCAGGGCGGCGACGTAGTGCGGATTGAGCCCCAGCGGCCGTTCGAAGACCGGGTCCAGTCCCATCTCCAGTACCTGATCGGGCCGCAAGATGTTGCTGGACTTCGCGTGGGCTTCCACCGCGACCGCCTCGGCGATCCCGGAGCGGATCAGCATCAGCGCGGTGGCGATGCCCTGGATCCCGTCCCCCGCAATCGTCTGGACCGGTCGCAGGACCGCTCCGAGCTGATCGGGGGTGTACTCATCGGTGATGCTGGTGCCTTCGTGGAAATCCTCACAGACGCTAATGAAACTGTCGATCTCCCGATGCGAGAGCCCCGCGTCCTGGTACGCCCGTGAGGCCGCGGCGAAGGTCATCTCCCGGTACGATTGATCGGGCGACAGTGCGCGCGGGGGCGTCATCCCCACGCCGATGATGGCGACACGATCGCTCATGAGGGCTCACCGGGAGGTATTCGGCCTGGGGCAGGACAGGCCTGCGGCCGGTGGAAATTCAAGGCTGATGGACTTTCAGCTCAGCGATGAGCACCGTTTGGTGCAGTCGACCGTGCGCGAGTTCGCCGCGAACGAGATCCTGCCGCGGGCCGCCGACCTCGACCGCACCGCCGCGTATCCCGCCGACATCATCGCCAAGGCCGCCGCCCTGGGGTTGATGGGGATGACCGTCCCCGAGGCCTATGGCGGCGCGGGCACGGATCTGGTCGCCTACGTCGTCGCGCAGGAAGAGCTCGCCCGGGCCTCGGCCGGTGTGCAGACGATCATCACCGTGAACAACTCGCTGGTCTGCGACCCGATCGTGCGGTTCGGGTCCGAAGAGCAGAAGCGGCGCTACCTGCCGCGGTTGTGTTCGGGCGAGTGGCTGGGGTGTTACTGCCTGACCGAGCCCGCCGCCGGCTCCGATGCGATGTCGCTGCAGACGTCCGCGCGGCGCGACGGCGACGCGTGGGTGCTGAACGGGACGAAACTCTTCGTCACCAACGGGGCCGAAGCCGACGTATGTGTCGTCTACGCGCGGACCGGTCCCGATCCCGGCGCGCGCGGCATCTCGGCCTTCGTCGTGGAAAAGACGATGCCGGGGATCGCCGTCGGGAAGGTCGAGAAGAAGCTCGGCATCAAGTGCTCGTCGACGACGGAAATCGTTCTGGACGGCTGCCGGGTGCCCGAGGACAGTCTGCTGGGTGAGCCGGGGATGGGAGGCCGCATTGCCCTGGGCACGCTGGACGTCGGCCGCATCGGCATCGCGGCTCAGGCGATCGGCATCGCCCGCGCGGCGCTGGAGGACTCGCTGGCGTACGTCGCCGGCCGCAGGCAGTTTGGCCGCCGCATCGGCGAGTTCCAGGCGATCCAGTGGATGCTGTCGGACATGGGGACCCGGATCGATGCGGCGCGGCTGCTCGCCTACCGCGCCGCCTACCTGCGGCAGTCCGGCGCGCGGTGCACGAAAGAGGCCTCGATGGCCAAACTCTTCGCGTCGGAGACGGCGATGTGGGCCGCGCACAAGGGGGTGCAGATCCACGGCGGCTATGGGTTTATCACCGACTACGCCGTGGAACGCTACTTCCGGGATGCGAAGATCACCGAAATCTACGAGGGGACGTCCGAGATCCAGCGGGTCGTGATTGCGCGGAACGTCCTGGAGGCGGTGTCGTGAACGTCGTCGTGTGCATCAAACAGGTCCCCGACACCGAGGCGCCGATCCGGATCACACCGGGCGGGCAGGGGATCGACGACCGCGGCCTCAACCTCGTCATGAATTACTACGACGAACACGCCACCGAGGCCGGCCTGCGCCTGCGCGAGCAGTTCGGCGGCACCGTGACCCTCATCGCGGCCGGTCCGGAACGCGCGAAAGAAGCGCTGCGCACCGGGCTGGCGATGGGCGCCGACGAGGCCGTGCTCGTCAGCGATCCCAGCCTCGACGGGGCCGACCATCTCGCGATCGCGCGCGTGCTCGCGGCCGCGATCGCGCCGCTGTCACCGGACGTGGTAATCTGCGGAAAGCTCAGCACCGACGACAACGCCGCGGTGGTGGGGCCGGCGCTGGCGGAGTTCTTGGATCTCCCGCAGGCGACCGCCATCGCCGTCCTGCAGATGGATTCCGCCGGGAAGGTCGCCACCGTGCATCGCGAGGTGGAAGGCGGCATGGAAGTGCTGGACGTGCCGCTGCCCGCCGTGCTCACGGTCGAACGCAGCCTCAATGAGCCTCGCTACCCCTCGCTGCCCGGCATCATGAAGGCCAAACGCAAGGACATCAGCCAGCGGTCCCTCCAGGACCTGGGGCTCGATGGGCACGGCGTCGGCCGCGAGGCCGCGCTGACCCGGCTGCAGCGGCTGGATCCGCCGCCGCAGCGGAAGGCCGGGCGGTCTGTCGACGGTGACGTCGAGGAAGCCGTCGCCGCGATCGTGGCGTTCCTCACGCATGAGGCCAAGGTGCTGTAGTGGGGACCGACGTCTGGGTCCTCATCGAGCATCAGTCTGGAGCGCCCAAGAAGATCAGCCTCGAGCTGCTGGGGCGGGCGGGCGGCCTTGCCGCCGACCTCGGCGGAAAAACCGTCGCCGTCCTGCCGGGGGCGGGAGTCGCCGACACGGCGGCCGGATTGGGCACGCACGGGGCGGACATCGTCGCCGTCGCGGACGACCCGGCCCTGGCGCAGTACACGACCGACGGTTACGCGGCGGCGCTGGCCGGTGCGCTCGCCGACTCCGCCGCGCCGCTGGTGCTGATCGGCTCCACCGCGCAGGGGAGAGATCTGGCGCCGCGGGTTGCCGCCCGCATCGGCGCGGGGATCATCACCGACTGCGCCAGCCTCGACATCCGCGACGGCCAGGTGGTGGCGACGAGGCCGATGTATACGCGCAAGGCGATCGGCACGGTCGCGTTCACCGGCGGCGGGACGAAGATCGCGGTCGTCCTGCCCGGGGTCTACGCGATGCCTGACGAACGCTCGGGCCGGACGGCGGAGGTCCGGCGCGTCACGGTGGCACTGGGCGCGATCCGCACGGCGGTACGGGAGACGAAGACGATCGAACGCGACACGGTGCCCCTCACCGAAGCCGACGTGATCGTGTCCGGAGGCCGCGGCATGAAGGCCCCGCAGAACTTCGCGCTGCTCGATGCCCTGGCAAGCGAACTCGGAGCCGCGGTCGGCTCATCCCGTCCCCCGGTGGATTCGGGGTGGGTGCCGCATGATTATGAGATCGGTCAGACCGGGAAAACCGTCAGTCCTCAAGTGTACATGGCCTGCGGCATCTCCGGCGCCCCGCAGCACCTGGCCGGGATGTCCGGGTCGAAGTACATCGTCGCGATCAACAAGGACCCCAACGCGCCGCTGATGCAGGTGGCTGATCTCAGCGTGGTCGGAGATCTCTTTGAGATCGTGCCCAGACTGACCGAGGCGCTGAAGACGGCAAAGGGACGGGGCTGAGTGGCGGACCGCGAGCGGCGCGACCAATTCACCACCCTGTCCGGTCTGCCGGTCCGCCGGCTTTACGGCCCGGACGACCTCGCCGGCTCGGACTACGATCGCGACCTCGGCATGCCCGGCGCGTTCCCGTTCACCCGCGGGATCCATCCGACAATGTATCGCGGGCGCTTGTGGACGATGCGGCAGTTCGCCGGGTTCGGCTCGCCCGAGGATACGAACCGGCGGTTTCACTACCTGCTGGAGCACGGTCAGACCGGGGTGTCCGTAGCCTTCGACATGCCCACCTTGATGGGCTACGACGCGGACCATCCGCGCGCGCTGGGGGAGGTCGGCCGCGAGGGCGTCGCCGTCAGCAGCCTCGCCGACATGGAGGTCCTCCTGCGCGGGCTGCCCTTGGACCGCATCACGACCTCGATGACCATCAACGCGCCGGCCGACGTCATCTTGGCCATGTACCTGGTGGCCGCGGAACGTGCCGGGTTCTCCCGCGAGGTTCTCGGGGGCACCACGCAGACGGACATGCTCAAGGAGTTCATCGCCCAGAAAGAGTGGATCGTCCCGCCGCAGCCCAGCATGCGGCTGATCCAGGACATGCTGGTGTTTGGGACGCGCGAGCTCCCGCGCTGGAACGTGATCAGCATCAGCGGCTACCACATCCGCGAGGCGGGGGCCACGGCGGTCCAGGAAATGGCGTTCACGCTGGCCGACGGCATCGCCTACGTGCAGGCGGGCATCGACGCCGGTCTGGACGTCGACGCGTTTGCGCCGCGGCTGTCTTTCTTCTTTGACTGCCACGTCGACTTCTTCGAGGAGATCGCCAAGTTCCGGGCTGCGCGCCGGCTGTGGGCACGCATCATGCGAGACCGGTTCGGCGCGACGAATCCGCGCTCATGGTGGCTGCGCTTCCACACGCAGACCGCCGGCGTGTCGCTGACCGCGCAGCAGCCGATGAACAACGTGGTCCGGACGGCCCTGCAGGCCATGGCCGCGGTGCTGGCAGGAACGCAGTCCCTGCACACCAACTCCCTGGACGAGACC
>JBIOXT010000104.1:0-4374 GCA_044869795.1 bacterium
GCGCTCATCGCCAGCGAGCGCTCCGGAGCCGGAGCACCATCCTCCTCGATCCGTAGCGCCGCCGTCAATGTCGTCGGCATGACCAGCACGTCGATGTTGTCCATCGCCGATACGAATAGCCGCGTCAGGTAGACTCTGGCCCGCAGGGCCTGAACGTAGTCGGTCGCCGGAACGAAGAACCCGCGCTCCAGCCTGACCAGGACGTCGGCGCCAAACGCCTCCCGATGGGCCCGCAGCCGTCGTTCGTGCACCGCCGTGGCCTCCGCCGAGATGATGATCGCGACCGCGCGGCCGGTCATGTCGGCATGGGGCATCTCGATCTCACGAACGGCCGCACCGAGCTGACGGAGCGTATCGACGGCGGCGTCGGCAATCGGACCGACGTCCGCAGTCAGATTCTCCCAGAAGAACCTCCGAGGCAGCCCCACGCGCAGACCGTTGAGGTGTGGGTCCGCCGGCGGGAGCGGCGCGCGGCCGGCCATCACGGCGAGCATGACCGCAGCGTCCCGAACGGTCCGCGTCATGGGGCCCGCGTGGTCGAGTGTCCATGACAGCGGCGTGAGTCCAACCACCGGCACGGCGCCATAGGTAGGCTTCAGCCCGACGACGCCGCACAGCGCGGCCGGGATCCGGATGGATCCGCCGGTGTCGGTGCCCAGCGCCCCCGCACACAGGCCGGCCGCCAACGCGGCCGCAGATCCGCCGCTGGATCCTCCGGGGATCTGCGACGTGTTCCACGGATTCCGCACCGGACCGGAATGGGGGTTGATGTTCGTGACGCCGTACGCGAACTCGTGGAGCCCCGTCTTGCCGATGACGACTGCGCCGGCGTCGATGAGTCGCGCGACCACAGGTGCGGTCCGGGTGGGGAGCCGGTGGAAAGCCGGATGGCCGCCGGAGGACGTCGTCACGCCGGCGAGATCGGCCAGATCTTTCACGCCGACCGGCACGCCTGCCAGCGGACCGACGCCGGTCCCGGCGCGGACACGGGCGTCGACCCGCTGAGCCTGCTCGTACGCCAACTCGGCGAGGATCACGGTGAACGCGTTCAGCAGCGGGTTGAGTTCGCGGCTCCTGGCGATGGCCGCCTCCGCCACCTCGGACGCGGAGAGATCGCCGGAAGAGACGCGCGCCGATATCTCCAGGGCCGGCAGATACACGGCGTCATGGACCGTCATCGAGAAAATGGTTCATCGAGCAGCGACACGCCGTCGACGGGGAGCTCACGCAGGCGGGCGGCATGCCTCCACAGGAACGTGACCTCAGGCAGCAGCCGCCCCAGCTCGGCGTCGGAGAAGTCAAGGCCCATCGACCGAGCGAGCGCGCGGAGCGTTTCGATCGATGGCGGCTCGTTCACCTGACCCGGATGTGCTCCAGTTCGGCGATGGCGTCGAGGACCACGTCACAGTCCTCCGGCGTGTTGTAGAAGTACGGCGACAGGCGCACGATGCCGGGGCGCGCATCGATGATGATCCCGCGCTCGCCCAGCGCGCGGACCACTGCAGGGGGATCACGGCGCGGAATCGTGACGATGCCGGCCAACGCGTCATGACCGCCGGGCACACGGGGCGCCAGACCTCTCGCCCGCGCACCGTCGACAACGTGACGGACCAGTTCAACCTGCCGTGCGCGCAGGCGCTCCGTTCCAATCTCCACAACGATCTCCAGTCCCGCCCGGCCGGCGTAGATCGCCGCAACCGAGGGGGTGCCACCTTCGAACCGTCTGGCGTCATCGGCGTAGGCAAAATGCCGCACATCGAACGCGAACTGATCTCGGTGCGCAAACCACCCCACCTGCAGCGGCCGCAGCGTATCGGCGAGCTCCCGACGTACGTAGAGGTACGCGATACCCGGGCCGCCCAGCAGCCACTTCAACCCTCCGCTCACCAGGAAGTCGACGCCCGCGGCCTTGACATCCAGCGGGAGCTGGCCGACCGACTGGTAGGCGTCGATCAGGCAGTACGCGCCGTGCGCGTGCGCGATGTGAGCCAGGGTCGCGAGATCCTGGATGGCGCCGCTGGCAAAGTAGACGTGCGAGGCGACCACTAATTGTGTCTTGGAACCTACCGCGCGTTCATAGAGGTCCAGGGGAACCGTCAGCCTGTCCGGGCTGACCAGCATGGCAAGATCCACGCCCGCCGCGGTCTTCACGGACCACTGGTACACGGTGGTGGGAAACTCCAGGTCGCTGAGGACCACCTGCGGCCGGGCGCGGTACTCGAACGCGCTGCTCACCGCGCCCAGCGCCGCCGTCACCGACGGGAACAGGGCGATCTCCTCCGGATCCGCTCCGATCAGCGCAGCGAACCGCCCGCGCAGCGCCGCGATCTCCTCCCACCACGGGCCGTACCACGCCGCCGCCCCGGCGGCATGCCACTGATTCGCGAACGTCTCCATCGCGCCGGCCACCCGCGTGGACAGCGCGCCCAGCGAGCACGTATTGAAGTAGGTCTTGGTCCGGAAGATCGGAAACTCGGTGCGGTAGTGAGACCAGTCCGCCATCACCGGGCGACGGTGAGGCGGGAGAGGCGGCGGTCGACTTCTTCCAGCGTCGCCTCACGCTTGGGGTACGCGAAGCGGACATAGTCCCGTCCCATTGCCGGGTCGTGGAAGAAACTGCCGCCCGGCACCGTGGCCACCCCGACGTCCTTCACCAGCATCGCGCTGAACGTCACGTCGTCGGCGGCGGTGAGCGCACTGATGCGCGCCATGATGTAGTAGGCGCCGTACGGGGTCAGACACGCGAACCCGGCCCGGCGGAGGATGTCGAGCATAAGGTCGCGCTTGGCCTGATACATCGCGGCGGTCTTGGCGTAGTACTCGCCCGGAAAGCGCAGCGCCGCCGCCCCCGCCTCCTGCAGCGGCGCCGCCGCGCCGACGGTCAGGAAGTCGTGGACCCGGCGGATCCCCGTCGTCATCGCCTCGTCTTTGACGATCGTCCAGCCCACGCGCCAGCCGGTGACGCTGTAGGTCTTGCTGAGGCTGTTGATGGTGATGGTCCGTTCCGCCATGCCGGGCAGTGCCGCGATGCTGACGTGCCGCCGTCCGTCGTACACGAGGTGCTCATAGACCTCATCGGTCACGGCCACGGCGTCATGCCGGATGCACAGGTCGGCGATCAGTTCGAGCTCCCCGAGATCGAAGACCTTGCCGGTCGGATTGTGCGGCGTGTTGATGATGACCGCCTTCGTGCGGGCCGAGAAGGCCGCCCGCAGCGCGTCGTGATCAAACCGGTACTCGGGGTCGGTCAGATCCAACGCGACGTACCGGGGCGTCGCCCCCGACAGCAGAGCATCGGGCCCGTAATTTTCGTAGAACGGCTCAAAGATGACCACCTCATCGCCCGGGTTCACGATGGCGAGCAGAGCGGCCATCATCGCCTCGGTGGCTCCGCACGTCACGGTGATGTGCTTGTTGGGATCGACGTCGACCCCATTGAACCAGGCGAATTTCTCGGCGATGGCGGCGCGGAGAATCGGGGCGCCCCAGGTGATCGCGTACTGGTTCACGCCCTCGCGCATCGCCCTGGCGGCAGCGTCGATCAGTTCGTCAGGGGGCCCGAAATCGGGAAACCCCTGGGCCAGGTTCACGCCGCCGTGGAGATTGTTCAACCGTGTCATCTCGCGGATGACCGATTCGGTGAACAACCCCACACGCGCCGCTGTCTGCTGCTTCACCGGCCTGAACTTTCTGTTCGCCGTGTTCCCTGTGTTCCCCGTGTTCCCCGTTATCCCAGCAGTTGTTTGACCAGTTCTCGGGCGTCGTAGTACACGCGGTGGCGCGCGATCTTATCTCCCCGGAACTCCAGGAACATCGCGAAGTCATGCCGGTACCCGCCGCCCGCGGCGCCGACACGCCCCGGGATCCGCAGCTGCAGCGTCCGGTGGCGGCCGATCGAGGTGCCTTCGGCCGCCGCGGCGCGGCCGGCGATGATCAGCGACCGGTATTCGCTGCGCTCATCCCACTGCTCGAAGAACGCCCCGAACGCCCGCCGGATCCGCTCCGCTCCACGGGCCGGAGGGCTGGCGGGAAATTCCAGCACCGCATCGCTGGCGTAGAAGGCCACCAATCGGTCGAGGTCGTGCGCGTTCAAGGCGGCGAGATGGGCTTTGACGATCCTGCGGAGGTCGGCCGGCACGCGGCTCGTCATTTCAGGTGTGAAGGACGCGCTCGACGGTGTAGACCTCGGGCACCTTGCCTACCTTTTGGATCACCGCGTGGAGCTGCGCCAGGTTGCGGATGTCGAGGACGATGTTGATGACGCCGATCTTGTCCCGCCGCACCCGGGCGTTCACCGAGACGACGTTGGTCTTGCTGTCGGCGATCGCGGCGAGGACGTCTTTCAGCAGGCCGACCCGGTCGAACGCCGAGACC
>JBIOXT010000105.1:0-6137 GCA_044869795.1 bacterium
GGAGACGCGCCTGCGTCGTCTTACCGGCGCCCTCCGGCCCTTCGATCGTGATGAAGATTCCTCGTCCGGCCATTCACTTAACACCAAATTACAATCTATTGAATCTGTTGAATCTCGAATCTATTGGATCAACTGCGACCGTCCTCGTGTATCAGTGGATTCAATAGATCCAAGAGATTCAATAGATCCAAGATTCGACTCGATTCAATAGATTCGACGTGCAGACGGGATAGACTACCTTACCGGGGGAAGATCACAACTCTGCGGAACGGTTCCTCGCCCCGACTCTCCGAGGCGAGACCGTAGCGCTGGACCAGCTGGTGCTGCAACCGGCGGACGTACGAATTCTGAGGGGACAGCTCGACGGGTTGCGTCGAACTCAGCACTTCGGAGATTGCTTCCTCGACCTCGCGCAGGGCCAGCTCCTGCTCGTCCGCATCCTCTACCTCGAACACGCCGCGCAGGAAGCCCTGGATCTGGCTGATGGTGTTGCTCTTCAGGACGTGCAGCGCCTTGCCGCGATCCACCGCCTCGCGCAGTTTCCTTGGCTGCCGGCGCTCCTGGGACTTCAGCGTCAGCACGACATCGGCATCCTGCAGCGAGTCAGAGACATACGCCGGGACGCGCAGGTCGCGGATGGCCCGCTCCAGACGGTTCCGGCTGACCGCGTACGGGTAGATGCGCACCGCTCTGCGGCCGGGGCGTGTGGCGTCCTCGGCCGCGGGTGGGGCCATCGGCCCGTGCGGCGCCCAGGTCTCAACCTTCGCCGCCGGCGCTTCAATCTGCACTTCGCCCTCCTGCGTGCGGACACGAATTTCAGGCCGCGGGGGCGCGCCACGCAGGTAGCGATCCACGACGCTGGCAACGTCGTGGTGCACGGCCAGGCGGTCCTTGTCCTGGATCTCAATCACCACGTCGAACGTCGGCGGCGCCTTGCGCTCCAGGACGGTCTTCTGCGTACCGCGGCGGCGGGCTTCCTCATCGGACAGGGTCACGGCTTGAATCCCGCCGACGAGATCACAGAGGGTCGGATTCTGCAGCAGGTTGTCCAGCGTATTGCCGTGGGCCGTAGCGATCAGCTGCACGCCGCGTTCGGCAATCGTCCGCGCCGCCAGCGCTTCGGCCTCGGTGCCGATCTCGTCAATGACGATCACCTGCGGCATATGATTTTCCACCGCTTCGATCATCACCGCGTGCTGCAGTTCGGGGTGCGGCACCTGCATGCGGCGCGCGCCGCCGATCCCGGGATGCGGGATGTCTCCGTCGCCGGCAATCTCGTTGGAGGTGTCGACGACGACCACGCGCTTGCTGAACTCATCGGCCATGACGCGGGCGGCCTCCCGCAGCAGCGTGGTCTTGCCGACCCCCGGCCGCCCCACCAGCAAGATGCTCTTGCCGGACTCGATGGCGTCACGCACAATGTCGACGGTCCCCACGACCGCCCGGCCGACGCGGCAGGTCAGGCCGATCACCTCGCCCTGGCGGTTGCGGATCGCGGAAATACGGTGCAGCGTCCGTTCGATCCCCGCGCGGTTATCCTTGCCAAAGGCGCCGACGCGGCTCGTCACGTAGCGGATGTCATCATGCGAGACGTACTCGCCGTTGAGGGCCAGCACGCGCGTGGGAAAGCGCGCCTCCGGCGTGCGGCCGAGGTCCAGGATGACCTCTAACAGTTGCTCCAGATCGGACTGCTCTAGCAAAATCTCTCCCAGTCGCTTCGGAAGCACCTCCAGGAGCGATTCCAGGTTATCCGTGATATGGATCTGCCGAGGGATCACCGTCTGGCCTTCGCGCTGCGCGGATGGGCGGGACCCTGGGCTGAGCGCTGTCGGCAGTTCTCCGACGGGAGCGCGCGCGGGAGCCGATCCTGCGATGGGTTGATCCTTGGCGGTCATCGGGCGTGAAAACAAACGAGGGAGCACTCCGAGGGCTCCCCCATTGTGTTCAGACAGATGCCAGCGAATCTGCTTGCGTTGTCGATGTGATGAATTGTCCGAGGTCGCACAACGTCACCCGTATTATACCATGCCCGACGGAGGCTTCTGCGACGCCGCGGTCAGGAGCGCACCTCCAGTATCAGACAGGTGAGGTAGCGGGTCTCAGGCATCGCCGGATGCACCGGGTGGTCGCGGGCCTGGCTGCGGACCTCGACAAGACGCACGCTGCGGCGGGCATCGATGGATGCCGAGCCTACTACTTCCAGCAGTTGGGCCTCACCCACATGATGCGAGCAGGAACACGTGATCAGGATTCCGCCGGGCCGGAGCAATTTCATCGCCCGCAGGTTGATCTCCTTGTACCCGGCCAGGGCCCGCGGCACGGCGTCGCGGCCGCGCGCAAACGGCGGTGGATCCAGGATCACCACGTCGAACCGGGCATGCACAGACACCAGCCGGCGCAATTCGTCGAAGGCGTTGGCGACGGTAAACGCGCACCTCTCCCCGATCCCGTTGAGGTCTGCGGTGCGCTTCGCCAGCGCCACCGCCTCGCTGGAGATCTCGATCCCGGTCACCTGCGTGGCGCCGGCCAGCGCGGCGTGCACGGCAAACGCTCCCGTGTAGCAGAATGCATCCAGGACCGCGGCACCGTGGCACAGCGCCGCCGCAGCCAATCGGTTCTCCCGCTGATCCAGAAAGAAACCCGTCTTCTGCCCGCGGGCCACATCGACCAGCAGACGGGCGCGCCCTTCCTCGAACTCGACGAGTGGATCCGCCTCGCCTCGTAGCCAGCCGGTCTGCGACGGCAGCCCTTCCAGGTGCCGGGCAGGCGGGTCGTTGCGCTCGTACATGGCCCGCGGCTGCAGCAACTCGGCCAGTAGTCCCGCCAGCATCGGCTTGCGCACATCCATCCCCAGCGCCAGCGTCTGCATCACGACCAGGTCGCCGTAGCGATCGACAATCAAGGAAGGCAGCGCATCCGCCTCGCCGTACACGACGCGAAACGCCGGTAATGCCCCCAGCACTCGCTGCCGGTATGCCAGCGCTTGCTGCAGGCGCCGGCGGAAGAACGTTTCGTCGATCTCCTCGTGGCCGAAGGTCAGCAGACGGACGGTCAGGGCGGAGTTGCGGTTGAGGAACCCTCGGCCGATCCACTCGCCGCGGAGCGCGCGCACGTCGACGATCCCGCCGTCATCGACCTGCCCGTCGATCCGCGCGATCTCACCGGCGAAAATCCACAAGTACCCCGCGCGCGCACGCTGCTCTCGTCCGGGTTTGAGGAAAACGGTGGCCATGACAGACGGGAACGCGGGATCGCGGGAACGGGGGAACGCGACGCGGCTTCAAGAGCTACGATTCACTCGCGTTCCCGTGTTCCCGCGTTCCCCAGTTCCCGGTTGTTAGAACAGAGTGGTCTGCGCGGGCTCTTCTTCCTTCTTCGCCTCCGCCGCCGAGGCGGGGCCGGCCGCGGCACCGAAAATCCGGATCTCGCCATAGGTGCCGTCGTAGCCGGGCTTGATCTCGACCTCGCCCTCGCGGACGCGGCGCACGCCTTCGACGATGCGAGGCGTGGTATGCTTGGCGAGCTCGTCGGCCGGCACATCGAGCAGAATCGCAAACTCCGATCCCAGCCGCGCGCAGAGTTTGAAGTACTCCTCGCGGACCCCGCTGGTGCCGACCTGCGCCCCCATCGCCTCGGCGATGATCTCTTCCAGCGGGATCAAGTTGCGGTACGGCGTGACGCCCGGCGGCACGTACGCGGCTTCGCGATCGGCCAAATCTTCCACACGATGCATCACGCCGACGGTCACGGGGCGCTTGCAGACCGGGCAGCGGTTGCCGGCGGCCTTGGCGTCGCTGGGGGTCATCCGCGTGTTACAGTTCCGGTGGCCATCGTAATGGTATTTGCCTTCTTCAGGAAAGAACTCTACCGTGTACAGGAATTTGCTGGTATCCTTCTCCCGCAGCACCCGCATCAACTCGTAGTAATCTGGCTCCGCATCAAAGATGTTCGCCTCGCGGCCCAGCTTGGCCGGCGAATGGGCGTCGGAGTTGCTCACCAGCATGACCCGGTCCAGCTGCGACAACCGCCAGTTCATCGGCGGATCGCTGCTCAATCCGGTCTCCACAGCAACGATGTGCTTGCTCTGCGCGCCGAAACACTCTTCCAGCGAATCGAAACCGGAGTTGGACCCGAACAGGCTGAACCACGGCGTCCAGGCGTGCGCGGGCACCACCATGCAGTCGGGTGAGATCTCCATGATGTACTCCACCATCTTGTCCGATGGCACCGTGAGCGTGGGCCGGCCGTCGGCCATCAACGATCCGAACCGCCCCAGCACTGCATTGATGCGCTCCGCGATTTCAAACGACGGACAGAACAGGATGTTGTGAATCTTGCGGAGCCGGCCGCCCTGCGGGTAGATGTTGGAGACCTCGACGGTCAGCATGAAATGCACGCCGGCGTGCGTGTAGAGCCCGCGATCGGTGGGTTTGAGTTTCGCCTTAAGCTCGCGGAGCCAGACAGGATGGGTGAAGTCGCCGGTGCCGACGATGGTGATGCCTTTGATCTTGCACCACCGGGCCATGTTCTCCACATCCATCTCCCGGCTGGTGGCCCGGCTGTACTTGGAGTGGAGGTGGAGATCGGCGATAAGGCGCATGCTCCCTAAGGGTTCACTTCACCGGCGTCGTTCTCCTCCGCGGGGATCCCATCATCCCACAGCGCCCGCAGACCATACCGGAGAATTTTCAGCACCGGTCGGGCGAGCGTGGCCAGGTGCGCCGGCCGCAGCGCATGCGTAAAGAACGGAGCCAGGAGACGTGACTGGAACGCCGTATCGCCGAGCCGCTCGATGGTGGTCCGCAGCCGCCGGTCAGCCGCGATCGTCGCGATGATCGCGTTGAGGTCGGCGTCGGTCATCCGGTTGAGCGCCAGCCGGGCCATGGCTGTGGCGCGCAGTTCGCGCCCGAAACGCCGCCGCCAGCGGTGATCGTAACGGACCAGCGCGTCCTGATCCCCCCCGACGTAGGACGCCGCCGCGTCAGCAGCCAGGCGGGCGGCAATCAACGAGAAATAAATGCCGCCGCCACTGGTCGCCTTCACGTGCCCGGCGGCATCGCCAACAAGGATCATCCCGTCCGTCGCCGTGGACCGCCGGGAAGCCAGCACCGGGATGGCCCCGGCCAATTTCCGTTCGACCCGCGCGTGGCGCAGTCGGCGCGAGGCCACCGGATGTCCCTGCACGAGGGAGTCGAGGTAGTGCAGCGGTGCGCGGCCAGCGAGTTGCGGGTCGACGCATACCCCGACGCGGGCACGCCGGTCGCCGATGGGCATCAGCCACGCGAAGAAGCCCGGCGCGGACGCCGTCCCCAGATAGACCTCCGGACAGTCCGGCTCTTCCAGATCGACATCGGTCATCTGGTATTGCAGGCCGAGGATCAGGCGCCGCTGGAGGTGGAAGCCCAATGTCTTCGGGAGTACCGGACGGGCGCCTTCGGCGTCGATGATGAGTGCGGCCGTCGCCCGGAACGTCTTGCCGTTTTGCTCGCCCGTCACGCGCACGGTGCCGTTGACACGTTCCGCCGCGCGCAGCCTGGTGTCCAGGAGCAACTCGGCGCCGCGCTCCTGCGCCTGGTGCGCGAGCCACCGGTCGAAGACCGCGCGGTCAACGACGTGCGAATCGGGGACGGCCCGACGGACCCGCGCCACCGTCCCGTTGGGAGCGTAGAAGGCCCCAGCCTGCAGCGTGTTGAGGATAAGGTGCAGGGGGAGGTTGAACTCGCGAAACGCATGCAGTTGCAGCTTGCCCGAACAGTGCGCCGGCGTCCCGATCTCCGGGTGTTCCTCGACCAGCGCAGTCCGCAGACCCATAGCCGCCGCAGTGCCTGCCGCCATGCCGCCGGCCGGCCCGGCGCCGACGACGATTACATCGAAGTCGTGAGGGGTTGACATGATGTCAGCGTTCTGGTATTTGGAGAATCACTCCTGTAAGAACCTGGAACCCGGGAACCCCACGCTCGCTTCGCGAGCTCGGGGCGGAGCGGGGAACGCAGGAACGCGTAAGGAATAGATAACCGATATGATTCACGATTCACGATTCACAATTCACGCCGTCTCTCGTGCCGTCATGGCGGCGCTGCTCGCCGGGCTCCTCACGGCGGCGCTGGCGCAGGCGGCCGCTACCTTCAAGCGCGGGA
>JBIOXT010000106.1:0-2911 GCA_044869795.1 bacterium
GGCCCGCGACCTCTTCCCGCACACCCGGGCGCTCCACCGGCTGGAAAATCGGGGGGACGATGTGCTGCGCGATGCCATCGGGTCCCTCTTCTCGGGCCGCCTGAGCGCGCGAGACATCGTGAAGTGGAAAGACATCTGCGAAATCCTGGAGGCCAGCACCGACCGCTGCGAGGACGTCGCCAACGTGCTGGAGACGGTGCTGGTGCGCACCGGCGGTGACGAGCAGCTCCCCGCGGGGCGGCTGGTGATGGACGTCGGCCGGCACGAGGTGACGGTCGCCGGCGAGCCCGTGGCCTTGTCGGCGAAAGAATTTGCGCTGCTGCACCTGCTGCTGCGCCATCTGGGGAAAGTCGTCCGCCGGGAGCGGCTGCTGAACGACGTGTGGGGCGGAGACTACTTCGGCGACACCCGCACGCTGGACACGCACATCGGCTGGCTGCGCAAGAAGCTCGAAGGCAAGGGCGGGATCCGCCTCGTGGCCGTGCGGGGAATCGGCTACCGCCTGGACCTCCGCGAGTAGTCTCTTCGCTTATCCTTGACGCAGGCTTCACCCACGCTTTGCGTACTCTTCTCCGACCTCCTGATACCGTGGGGTCAACACATGCGCATCTTGCTGATCCTCACCCTGGTGGCAACCACCGCGCTCACGGCCTGGGGCCAGACCGTCGCGCTGGTCGGGGCGGGCGCCACCTTTCCGTTTCCTCTCTACTCGAAGTGGTCGCAGGTCTACGCGGCGGAGCGCGGCGTCCAGATCAACTACCAGTCGATCGGCTCGGGCGGCGGGATCCGGCAGTTCATCGCCAAGACGGTCGACTTCGGGGCCAGCGACGGCCCCATGACGGACGAACAGATCGCTCAGGCGGGTGGGTCCGTTCTGCACGTTCCCATGGTCGCCGGCGCCGTCGTCCCAGTCTACAACGTTTCCGGCATCGGGCCGGGACTAAACTTCACGCCCGACGTCCTGGCCGGCATCTTCCTGGGCACGGTGACGAAGTGGAACGACCCGCGGATCGTGCAGGCCAATCCGAAGGCGGCGCTGCCGTCCGCCGACATCATCGTGGTCCACCGCTCCGATGGGTCGGGCACGACCGCGATCTGGGTCAACTACCTCAGCAAGGTGAGCGCCGAGTGGAAGCAGAGGGCCGGCGAGGGCACCTCGGTCAACTGGCCGGTGGGATTGGGCGGTAAGGGGAATGAGGGGGTCGCCGGTCTGGTGAAGCAGACTCCCAACACGCTGGGATACGTCGAGCTGGCCTACGCACTGACCAACAAGATGACGTTTGGGCACGTGCGGAACAAGACCGGCCAGTTCGTCCCACCCTCCCTGTCCAGCACCACCAAAGCGATGGAAGGCGCGCTGGCCTCGATCCCCGACGACTACCGCGTGTTTTTCACGAATCCCGACGGCAGGGACGCCTACCCGATCGCCGGCTTCACCTGGATTCTCGTTTACAAGGATCAGAGCGACCCTATCAAAGGGAAAACTCTCGTCGAGTTCCTGTGGTGGGCCACCCACGATGGCCAGAAATACGCCCCAACGCTGCTCTACGCTCCGCTGCCCAAGAGCCTGGTGACACGCATCGAACGAACGCTGCGGACGGTGACCTCCAGGGGCGCCGCGGTCATGCCGTAGGTCGAATGGCTGGTGACCAGAGCGCGTCCAGGGCCCGTCCGAGCACGCGGACGGGCGACCGGCCGTTCCGGGTCTTGCTCGCGGCCATGGCGGCCGCTGTGCCCCTCATCATCGGGGCCATCCTGGTCGCGTTGATCTCGGCGGCATGGCCGGCGATCGGCCGCTTCGGCGCCCGCTTCTTCATCGTGTCGACGTGGGATCCCGTCGCCGAGACGTTCGGCGTGCTGCCGTTTATCTACGGCACGCTGGTCTCGTCGGCGCTGGCGCTGATCATCGCCGTCCCGCTCGGGCTCGGTGTGGCCATCTTCCTCTCCGAGCTCGCCCCCGGGTGGCTGCGCACGCCGGTCAGTTTTCTTGTGGAACTGCTCGCCGCCATCCCCAGTGTGGTCATCGGTCTGTGGGGCATTTTCATCCTCGTGCCCTGGGTGCGGACGTCGCTGGGGCCGCTGCTGCGTTCGGCGCTCGGGTTCCTCCCGCTGTTCAGCGGGCCGCCGCTGGGCATCGGAATGCTGACCGCCGGCCTGATCCTCTCGGTGATGATCGTCCCGTTTATCGTCGCCGTGAGCACCGAGGTCATGCGGGCCGTGCCGTCTTCACAGCGGGAGGCGGCGCGGGCTCTGGGCGCGACGGGCTGGGAAACCACCCGCACGGCCATCCTGCCTTACGCCAGGTCCGGCATCACCGGCGCCATCTTTCTCGCGCTCGCGCGGGCGCTGGGAGAGACGATGGCGGTGACGATGGTCATCGGCAACGTGCCCCAGATCAAGGCGTCGCTGTTTGCCCCCGCGTACACCATCCCGGCGGTGATCGCGAACGAGTTCTCGGAGGCCACGAGCGACCTCTACGTCGCAGCGCTCGTCTACGCCGGATTGGTCTTGTTCATCGTGACGGTGGCCGTGAATGCGCTGGCCAGGCTCCTGGTGAGCCGCGCCGCCCGCGGGCCGTCGTTGATCAGGGAATGAGAAACCGGTACCGGGCGCGCCGGTGGAAAGACCGGGCCATGGCCGTGATCACCTTCGGGTGCTTGCTCCTCGTCCTCACCCCCCTGATCCTCATCCTCGTGTTCTTGGGGAGGACCGGGGTGTCTGCTTTGAACTGGGACTTCTTTACGCAACTGCCGGGCGCAGCCGGAGAACCCGGCGGAGGGATGGCCAATGCGATCGTCGGGACGCTGGTCCTCGTATCGCTGGCCGGGCTGATCGGCATCCCCATCGGCGTGCTGGGCGGGACGTATCTGGCAGAGTACCCTGGCGCGAGGTTGAGTAACATCAGCAGGTT
>JBIOXT010000107.1:0-11504 GCA_044869795.1 bacterium
GACGCAGTCCCGCTTCGGTGGAATAGTTTCGATCATGCGGAGGATCAGATCGCGCAGGCGGCCGGTGTTCTCCTTGAACCGCTCGACGACCTCCTGCGCCGTCACCGCCGCCACGCTGGTGTCGCCCTGGACGCCCACGTCGTAGTCCGTGATCAGCGAGAGGTTCACGTAGCACATCTCCAGTTCCCGGGCCAGGGGGCACTCCGGGTATCCCGTCATGTTGATGACCTCCCAGCCCGCGCTGCGAAACCAGCGGCTCTCGGCAACCGTGGAAAACCGGGGGCCCTGGATGATCACCATCGTCCCCCGGCGGTGGACCGGCAGGCGCATGGTGGCGGCGGCGTCCGCGGCAATCCCGCGCAGGGTCGGACAGTACGGCTCGGCCATGCCGATGTGCGTGACGATCGGCCCGTCGTAGAACGTGTCCGAGCGGCCGCGGGTCCGGTCGACGTACTGGTCGCAGATGACCACGTCGCCCGGACGGATGTGGGGCTGGAGGCTTCCCGCGGCGCAGGGCCCGATGATCCGCGTGCACCCCAAGGCCTTGAACGCGTAGATGTTGGCCCGATAGTTGATCGCGTGCGGCGGCAGGTTGTGCGCGCGCCCGTGGCGCGGCAGGAAGGCCACCCGGCGCCCCGCCACCGTGCCGAGCGTCATGACATCGCTGGGGGCGCCGTAGGGAGAGTCGACCCGGTGCTCCTCCGCATCGTCCAGCAGCGAGTAGAAGCCCGTGCCGCCGATCACCCCGATTTCTGCTTCGGACATCGCGCTACGAGTTTCTGTGCTCGGCGCGGGTCTCCCTCTCCCAGCCCGCGAGGACCGCGGCCGCGACCTGTGGCAGCAGCGTCCCGGCCTTGCCGCGCAGCACGACGACCGCCGCGCGGTCGAACGCGGTGGGTTCATCGTTGATGATCAGCACCACACCCCCATGGCCGCGAACGATCTGGGGCAGCCACGCCGCGGGCGTGACCTGCAGCGACGACCCGACGACCAGCAGGGCTTTGGCGCGCCGGCACGCCAGCTCGGCCTGCCGGTGCGCGTCGACGGGCAGGAGTTCTTCGAACAACACCACGTTGGGCTTCACCGGGCGCCCGCACGCCGCACAGGCCGGGATGACGCCGCGGGCCACGGCCTCGGTGATGACGGTGACCGGCCCGGTCCACCCACAGTCGGGACATGCCGCCTCCCGCAGGTTGCCGTGGAGCTCGATGACGGCGCGCGACCCCGCCGCCTGGTGCAATCCGTCCACGTTCTGGGTGATGACGGTGCTCACGACGCTGCGGGCTTCCAGCACAGCCAGCGCCCGATGCGCGGCGTTGGGACGGGCCCCCGTCAGATGGGCCAGGCGCGAGCGGTAGAACTCGTAGAACGCGGCCGGGTTGTGCCGGAACGCCGTCAGACTGGCGACGGCCATCGGATCGATGCCCGCCCACAATCCCCCCGCCGAGCGGAAGTCCGGGAGGCCCGATTCCGTGCTGACGCCCGCACCGGTGAAGACGACGACCGGTCGGGCGCGCCGCAGCAGGGCGGCGGCCTGCTCGACGTCAGTCACGGGCTTCGGGCCCCGGCGGCTGGGGCGTCATCGAGGGCCGACAAGTATCCCGTCAGCCGTAAATTGCATCGGCGCAGGAACGCCCACCCGAACGTCCGGGTGTGAACGGAGTTCGGGGATCAGCGACTCCGACGCTTCGCACGCTTCCAGATGCAGCGTGTTGGGGATGTGCATGATGCGGGCCGCGCCGGGATCGGAGAGGTTCAGGCTCGCCAGGGCGGCTTCGATGGCGTCACGGTCGGTAGGCATCGTCACCGGCACGAACGCACGCTGCACGTACGTGCTGACCAGTGTATTCACGTAGGTCGCGACGGGGTCGATCGCATCGACCAGGCGGCGTGTCACGACGTCGGCGAGACCCACGCCCTGCGCGTTGCCCTCGGACTCCGCCGACAGCGCCAGGGCGACGATGCGCTGGATGCTCGGCCGGTCCGGTTCGCTCAGTCCGGGCAGCCGCCAGCGGCCGATCACGTTGACATCCATGCCGGTGCCGCTGTAGTTCTTGCCGATTTCGTCAACGATCAGCACATCGAGCGCGTGGACCGGCAGCGCCGGCATCAACGCCCGGGCCTCTCCAAACAGGGTCGCTTCTGCCGCGGGCATCGCCGCGGGCCGTACCGCCGCGATGCGCGCGGTCTCATCATACGCGTTCTCGATGATGGCCAGCCCGCCGAGGATCTTGCCCGTGCCGATCGCGACCGCCGCGAGGGCCGTAATCGCCGCGCCCATCTCCGCCGGCCCCTGCCGGTGGATCTGCGCCGCGGCGGGCACTTTCCCCAGGCCGACCGCGATCATCTTCAGCAGCCCGCTGCCGAACGGCTGCGCAAACGCGGTGTGGGGCTTGACCCGGTTGACGACGATGATCCCGTCGCAGGCGGCGGCATTGCGGTCGCAGTACGCGGCCAGCCCGTGGGGGGTACGCCCCAATTCCACCGTCTCCATCGACGTCAGGATGGGCGCGCCCGCCGACTCCGGCGTGATGCCCAGGTGTGCCAGCAGCCGGCGCTGGCCGTCTTCGGTGCCGCCGCCGTGACTGCCCATCGCCGCGACGATGACCGGCGTGCCGCCGCGCTCGACGATCCATGCTGTCACGGTCGCCAGCACCGGGACGATGTCGCGGATGCCGCGGCTCCCCGCCGTCACCGCGATGCGCCGCCCGCGCAGATCGCCCACCGCCAACTCCTCCAACGCCCCGCGGACCGCCGCGGGCACGTCGGCAATGAGAGGACGCGGGAAGGTCACGCGCACCGGGGCCATCCTTGGCAGGGCCCGCACCGGGACGGGAAAGGGGAATTGGGACATCACGACTTAGTAGGCTGTTTCGAAGAGGTGAACGATGTCGTCGTAGGTCGTATCGCGCGGATTGACCAGCACGTTGCCGCTCTTCATTGCGTCGGTGGCCATCTGCGGGATCGCAGACGTCGTGACCCCCAGATCGCGCAGACGCGGCGGGATGCCGACAGCGCGGCTGAGCCGCTGCACCGCATCGACGGCGCGTTCCGCCGCGCCCTCCGCGGAGCGCGCGCCGGTGTCCTCACCGAGTGCGGCGGCGATCTGCGGATAGGTCTGCCGGCAGGCCGGCAGGTTCCATGCCATGACGTACGGGAGCAGCACGGCATTGGCCACGCCGTGCGGCACGTCGAAGTGCGCGCCCAGCGGATGCGACATCGCATGCACGTTCCCCAACCGCGTCCGTGTGAACGCCATCGCGGCCATGGTGCTGGCCAGCAGCATCGCCGTGCGCGCGGACAGGTCCCGGCCGGCCGTGTAGGCCGTCCGCAGAGCAGGACCAATCAGCCGCACCGACTCCAGGGCCAGGGTCTTGGCGATGGGGTTGTAGACGCGGTTGATGTAGCACTCGATGCCGTGGGTCAGGGCGTCCATGCCGGTTGCCGCGGTCAGGCCCGGCGGCATGGAGAGGGTCAGCTCGGGATCACAGATCGCGTACTGTGGGACGAGGTGCGGGCTGCCAACGGTCATCTTGAACTTGCGCTGGCGGTCGGTAATGACGCCAAACACGGTGACTTCGCTGCCCGTGCCGGCGGTGGTTGGGATGGCCACGGTCGTCATCCCCGGGCCCGGCACCTTGCCGATCCCCTCGTAGTCGTGGACGGTCCCGCCGTAGCGGGCCAGCACGGAGGCGACCTTGGCCACATCCATCGCGCTCCCGCCGCCCAGCCCGACGAGAAACTCCGCGTTGGTTTCCTTCAGCAGATCGTAGGCCTTGTGGACCGTTTCGACGCTGGGGTTGGGCTCGACGTCCGTGTAGGCCTCGGTGGCCACCCCGGCGTCGTGGAGCCATGAGCGAACCCGGTCCAGGATGCCCGCGGCGGCGATCCCCGGGTCGGAAATCACCATGGCTCTGCTCCCCAGCCCCTTGACGATCTCGGAGAGCTGACCAATCGCCCCGCGCCCGAACGTCACATTCGCGGGCGCCTGAAACGAGAACACCTGGTCGGCGCTCACGGCTGTTCCTCGCTTCCCTGCTTCCCCGGTTCCGCGGTCCCGCGTTTCCCCGTTTCCGGATGCCCGCCTGCCCGCTTGCCCGCTTGCTCGCTTGATCCCTTCAACCGCACGATGTACAGCTTGGCCGCTGCCTGCATCGACTCGGCCCCGGCGCTGGAAGGGGGCTCGATGAATTTCCACCGATCGGCGCCCTCGTACTGCTGGTCCTCCGCTACCTCCTGCGCCGCCGGCTCGCGGCGGACACGCCCGATGACGGCGGCAGCCGCCGCGGTGATGTAGTACCCGATGGCCGGCACCCGCCGCAGGACGATTTCGGCGACGAAGAGTCCCACCGACGCCGCCGCCAACGCCGGCCAGGCATCCGCGGCAAGCGGTGTCCCCCGGCCGGCCGGGGCGAATGCCATGCTCGGATCTTCCAGGATGCGTCCGCCCGTGGCCTCGATGATCTGGAGCAGCGTCTGGCGATCGACGTCGAGATCCCGGAGCTCGGGCGAATACGGGACCACGAAACCGCCGGTGCGCGTACCAAACAGCTGACTCTGCCGCCGGGCCGCGACCGTGACGGCGTACGCTCCCTGCGCTGCGGCCGGGACGCGCGCTTCATAGCGGCCCGCGGCCGACTGGGCGAGACGGAGGGTGCCCGAGCGAGGCCCGGTCACCCGTGCCGTCACGTCCAGGCCGTCGACCGGAGTTCCATCGGCGGTAAAGGCATCGACGATGACGGCCGCGTCGGTGCGGCCGCGGTCCAGGGTCAACTGCAGTCCCTGCGCGTCCTCCCGCATCACCCAGCCCATCAGCTGGGACCAGAACCGTGAAAGGTTCCGCCACGGCATCCACTCCGCCGCCCACCGCGGCGCCGCGTCGGAGGTAAACGCCGCCGCCCGGCCCACCCCGTACTGCCAGGTGGCGAGGATCGGGTCGTCGTGCGCCGACGCGACGTGCACGGCGCCCGCGGGCTTGGGCGCGGTCGCAACGTATCCGCGCAGCGCCGGCAGCGCACCGACGCCTTCGAGGACATCGGTGCGGAGCACGATGGGCGCGAACCGTTCCTCGACCACGTAGGCGCGCGACGCCAGCAGGGCTTCAGCGGTGACGATCTGCGGGATGGTGTACAGATCCTGGGTGGCGTACGACCGCCCCTGGCCCCAGCGGGCGATGTTGCGCATGATCTCGGCGTCGGCGTCCTTTCCGACGGCGACCGACGAGACGGTGATCTTGTCGCGCGCCATCCGCGTCACCAGACCTTGGAAATCGCCCGGATCGGTCTGGCCGTCGGAGAGGGTGATGACGTGCCGGATCTTCGCGGGCGATCGGCGCAGGTAGTCATAGGCGAGACCCAGCGCGGGATGCATGTTGGTCCCGCCGCCCGGAACGATCCGCGACACACGCTCGAGGACCTGATCGCGGAAGCGGGCCACCGTGGGGACGACAAGCCAGTGCGCTTCCTGATCGAAGGTCACGATCCCGATCACGTCACGTTCACCCAGCAGGTCGATGACCGACTGCGCGGTTTCCTTCGCCAGCTCGACCTTGGCCAACCCTTGCCCGAACGGACCCATGCTGCCTGAGGTATCGATCACCAGGATGACGGCCATCGACGGAATGGCCAGGCGGTGGCGGACGTCCATCGAGACCGGCAGGGCTTCTTCCAGGGGGGTACCGGCGTACCCGCCGATGCCGAAGCTGTGCGCGCCACCGACGACCGCGAGGCCGCCACCGAGGCGGCCCACGAAGTCACGCAGCGCCCTCATCTGATCGGGCGATAGACGGGTGGCCGACACATCGTCGAAGACGACCGCAGAGACGCCCCGATACTGCGCGGCGCCGGCCGGCAGCGCTTCCGGGGTCAGCGCGCGCAGCCGCCACGGCCGTATGCGGAGGATCCGCAGCAGCGGTCGGTCGCCGTCCCCCACGTACCACACCACCGGTGCTCCGCGGACGACGACGAACGCGCTCGCAGCATTGTTGGCGGCGGTCCGGTCGGGATCCGCGCTGATCGCCGCGGCGTACTGCAGCAGCCCCTCCGATTTCGCGGTCCGGCGGATCGTGACGATCGCGCGTCCCGGGGCCAGCGTCAGCGTGCGCTCGTCAACGGGGAGCCCGTTCTCGGTGACGCGCAGCGCCGCGGACGCGCGGGCGGTCGCCCGGAGCACGACCCGCACCGGGAACTGGGCCCCGACGCGGACCTCGTCCGGCGCCTGCACATCTTCCACCAGCACGTCGGCGGCCGCGGTCGGCGACAGCGGCAGGACCGAGATCTCGACATCCTGGCTGCGGGCCAACGCCAGGGCCCCCGCCAGATCTCCGGCAGTGCCGTTGCCGTCGGTCGCCAGCACGATGCGGCGGGCGCCGTCGACGGGCATCGCCAGCAGGGCCGTGCGGATCGCCTGGGCGAGATCGGTTCCATCGCCGGCCGGCGCGGCGGAGAAGGCCAGCCGCGGGTCCGCCGACGGCGCCTCATCGACCATCGCGTCGGCCCCGAAGACCACGGCTCCTGCGCGGTCCCCGAGCGTGCGCGTCCGCAGCGCGGCGCGGGCGAACTCCGCGGCGGCGTCGCGCGATTCGACCGGTACGCTCGCGGAGTGATCGATCGCGAAGATAACGGTCAGCCCCCTGCCCTGCACGGTCACCTGCGGGCCGGCCAGGCTGAGCACCAGCAGCGCGCACGCCGCGCAGCGCAGCGCGCTGAGGCCCCGCGGCGTGCGGCGCCGCCGCGCGAGGACGATCAGCACGGGAATCGCCAGCAGCACCAGCAGCAGCCACGGAGCCGTGAAGCGGATGGGCATCATCGGCCCACCGGAACGGGAGCTCGCGGCGTCCGCCGGGGGCCGGAAGCCCGCGACGGCAGACGCGGCAGACGGCGCAGCCACAGCACCCACTCGGCGACGAGCACGAGCAGCCACGCGGCGACGACCACCGGCCACAGGTCGGCGGCACGGCGGGTATCCGCGGGCGCGGCCCGCGGCACGGCCGATGGGACGGCAACGACGGTGAGGTTCGACTCCTCAGGAGGCGGGGCAACGGCGAACAGCCGCACGCGGTTTCCAGCCCGCAGGGTGTAGAGCCCGGCGCGATCCAGCGAGGGCACGATGAACCGCCCTCCGACGGCCGGGAGGATCACGCGGCCGTCCGGACCGTCGAGGACCGCGGCGGCCTGTTCCCCGGCCGGGACGATCAGCGGAGCACCGGCCGTGAGGACCGCGTCGGCACCGACGAGCCAGGACACCGCATTCTGCAGAAAGATCGGAAACGCCACCTGCAGCGCAAAGTCGGTTTGGTCCAGCGTAAAGCTCGTCAGGACCGCACGCACCCCGTTCCCATCGTACGCCCAGATCAGCGGGACGTCGCCGTCGGCAAGGATCTCGCCTCCGCGGACGTGGAGGCGCACCGCCTGCAGGATCTGCACGCCGCTGAGATCCGCGTAGCGCATCACCGGATGGTGCGCCGCGGTGCGCAGCACCGTGGGCTGCCGCGCGGTGCCGTCGGCGGAAACCGGCAGGTTGGTGGGCAGGGTCCCGATCAGCAGGAAGTTCCCCGGCGGCAGGGCGACCGGGGGCATGCGGTCGAGCACGACGAGGTCCGCCGCCGCGAGCTGTTCACTCGTCGCCTGCGGCGCCGCGGCGACCCGAATGGGCATTGCCGACAGCGCCTCGGTCAGCGCCCGGTCGGGCGGACCGACCACCAGGACGCGCGGCGGCTGGCCGCCGATGACTCTGGCCGCGGCGTTGTCAAGGGCAAGCGCGTCACGGACGTTGAGGCGTGCTTCCAGCAGTCCGGAGCCGGTGACGGTCGTGGAGACAACCGCATCCCCACCGGCAGGGATGAACACGGAGCGCTGCAGCACCGGGCGGCCGGCGAGGTGGAGGGCGATGGGAACCATGCCGTCTGCGCCCCCGAACCGGCGGATCCGGATGAGGACGTGGGTTCCACCGACCCCCGGATCGGCGTGCAGCGTCACGATCGCCACGTTCGCCCCTGAAGCCCCGACCGCGTGGTACGACACCCCTGGGAATGCCGGACCCGCGCGATCGGTGAACACCATCACCGCCGGCGCCCCGCCCCCATCCGAGCGCTGGCCGAGGGCGAGGGCGATGGCCTGCTCGAGCCGTGCCGGACCGTCCGTGGGCCGCATGGCCGTCAGCGCGGTCGCCGCCGTCTCGGCGGAGGCGAAGCTCCGGACGATCCGCGGCCGCGGACCGGCCTCGATCAGCATCACGGGGCCGGCGGCCCGGCGCGCGGCGTCTTGCGCGGCGGCGACCGCCGCCGCGAACCGCGACGGGGCGACATCGGTGGCCTGCATGCTGGCGGAGGCGTCGAGGACGAGCACGAGTGGGCGCCCTCCGCCTGCGAGCGGCCACTGCGGTTTCGCCAGCGCCAGCGCAGCCAGCGCCACGGCCAGCAGTTGGAGCAGCAGCAGGATGTTGCGCTCGAGGCGGCGCACGGGGCGCTGCGCGACGAGGTCCGATTGGGCCCGCTGCCACAGCAGCACCGAACTGACCTCCTGGTCGACGCGGCGGGCGCGCAGCATGTACAGCAAGACGATGACCGGGAGCGCGGCCAGCAGCCAGAGCGCGGCAGGGAACGCGAAGGTCATGCGATCAGACCGCCGACCCGCAGGTAGCGGAGGATCAGATCGTCAAAGGCGATCGACGTGGAGGTGCGCAGGTACTCGATCTGGTGGCGCAGGCAGAATCGCTCGATGTCGGTAAAGTACCCATCGCGGGCGCGCGCGTACGCGTCGAGGGCCGGACCGTCGGCCGTGATCTCGACGGCGGCCCGGGACTCGCGGTCGACCAGCCGCACGTCGCCGGTGACGTCGGGGAAGAGCTCATCGTCGCTGGCGACGTGGATCACGAACGGCTCGAACCGGTGGTAGCGCGCGAGCTTTAACCCCTCCTCGAACCCCCCGGGGAGCAGCAGGTCACTGATCACCACCAACAGCCCCCGGCGGTGGGTGAGATGGACGTAGTCCCGCATCGCGGCGGCCAGATCGCTCTCACCGCCGCCGGCCACGCCGGCCAGGAACTCAAACAGCCGCACCGTGTGGCCGCGGCTGCGCTGCGGAGGCAAGACACGCCGGACGCGATCGGAAAACGTGACCGCCCCCACGCGGTCGAAATTGGTCAACCCCACGTAGCCGACCGCGGCGGCGATCCGCGTCCCATAGTCCAGCTTGGACGGCTCGCCCCAGGCCATCGAGCGGCTGGCATCGAGCACGAGGTGGACGTTGATGTCCTCTTCCTCGCTGAACAGCTTGATGAACAGCCGGTCAAGGCGCGAGTAGATGTTCCAGTCGATGTACCGGTAATCGTCCCCGCTCTGGTAGCTGCGGTAGTCGGAGAACTCGACGCCGCGGCCCAGCCGTGCGCTGCGGCGCTCGCCGCGCATCGTCCCGCGGTAGATCCGCCGGCTGCGCAGGCTCAGCCGGTCGAGCTTGCGCAGAAAGTCCGCCGGCAGCAGCGTCGCGGCGGTCGCAGACGGTCGGGCCTCGGGCATCGGATCGGACTCAGGCTCTGACGGACGTGGGTTCCAGTTCCGGTGTCGCCTCGAGCACCGCCGCGATGACGGCATCGGGCTGGATGCCTTCGGCTTCGCCTTCAAAGTTCAAGATGATGCGGTGGCGGAGTACCGGCAGCGCCAGCGCGTTGACATCGGCGAAGCTGACGTTCGCCCGCCCCGCGATCAGCGCCCGCACCTTGGCCGCCAGGATCAGGCCCTGGGCGCCGCGCGGGCTGCTGCCGTAGCGCACGACCCGGCGGATCAGCGCCGGCGCACCGGCGTGCTCAGGGTGCGTCGCCTCGACCAGTCGCGCGGCATACGCCTTGACATACGAGGCCACCTCGACCTGGCGGGCGAGGGCGCGCATCGCCAGGACGTGCTCCTGCGCCGCGACGATCGACACCCGCGGCAGCTCTGCCGCGGTCGTCCGGTCGATGATCTCCACCAGCTCGGTCAGGTTCGGGACGGCGACGGTGAGTTTGAACAGGAACCGGTCGAGCTGTGCCTCGGGCAGCGGGTACGTCCCTTCCATCTCGATCGGATTCTGGGTCGCCAGCACGAAGAAGGGCTCTGCCAGCGCATACGACGTGCCGCCGGCGGTGACGATGTGCTCCTGCATCGCCTCCAGCAAGGCGGACTGCGTCTTGGGCGTCGCCCGGTTGATCTCATCGGCCAGGAGCACCTGCGTGAACACGGGCCCGCGCTGGAACTCGAAGAACCGTCGCCCGGAGGCGTCCTGCATCACGACATTGGTCCCGATGATGTCGGCCGGCATCAGGTCCGGCGTGAACTGGATTCTCGAATACTGCAGGTCCAGGCTCTGCGCCAGCGTCTTGACCAGCAGCGTCTTCCCCAGACCCGGCACGCCCTCCAGCAGCACGTGCCCGTCGGCCAGCAGCGCGATGACCACCTGGTCGATCAGCGCGTCGTGCCCGACGATGACCTTGCGGACCTCGGCGCGGATGCGATCGACTGCGGCGGCGAACTCTTGTGGTGTCATCCCTGCCTCCTTACGTCCGGAGTTGGTGGTGCGTCAGCGTAATTTGGCCAGCCGTTCGAAGTACCGGCGAATCAGCGCGCGGTAGCGGGCCGGGATGCGGGCTCGTTCCATGTACGCCTCGGCCTGACGCACCAGGACCGGCTCCTCTCCGGACCGCGCCACCTGCGGAACGGCGTTGCGGCCGGCGCCGGTCACCGTCGATGTCGTCAGCTCTCCACGCCCCTGGATGCCCTTCACGCGCTCGGGTGTGCGCTTGCCCTGCAGCCTCGGCGTGGGGGCCCCGAGCTTTTCCGTCACGCGGCCGGTCCCGGGGTTCACGCCCTCGTTGGGGCCTTGCGGGGGCAGCGCGGTCTCCGACGGCGATTGCTCCTGGCGAGGTCTGTTCGGTCCTGGGCCCAGCGGTGCCGGCGCGGCCGCGGACCGCTGCTCGCTCGACGGCTCCTCAGACGACCCGCCGCCGGCGATTCCCGCACGGGACTCCTCGAGTTGCCGCTGTGCCCGGTTGATCCCCTCTTGATCAGCCAGCAGGTTCTCCAACCCTTCGAGCTCATGGAGCGCCTGGGTGAGCGACTCGCCGGCACCTGCGGCATTCCCACCTTCCAGCTGATCGCGGGCCTGCTGCAGCTGCCGCTGCACGGCGGCCGGCTGGTTCCCCTCGCCCTCTCGAGTCACCGCGCCGAGGCGATCGATCACGTCTTGGCGGGAGACCGCCGGATCCTGCAGGCGGGATGCGAGTTCACGCAACTGACGAAGCTGCCGTTGCACCGCGTCGCGGCGGAAGAGGCTCTCGGGGAGTGCGCTCTCCGGCGCGGCGGACGGTCGTGAGGTCCTCAGCCGCTCGGTGATCTGCTGGCGGACGGCCTCGGCTTGCCGCGCGAGATCGTTGACCCGCGCCAACGCCTCGGCCCGGTCGACCCGCTGGCGCTGCAGGTCGATCCCCAGCTCGCGCATCTGGCCGGCCATGCGGCGGGATTGGACCGAGCGCTC
>JBIOXT010000108.1:0-3455 GCA_044869795.1 bacterium
GGGCGAACGTCCAGGGACGCGATCACGGTCGCCGCGGCCCAATACCATGACCGGTGAGAGTGCACCGCCCCTTTCGGACGGCCGGTGGTCCCCGACGTGTAAATGATCAGGAGCGGGTCATCGTCGCCTCCCGCCGTCTGGACATCATCATCGCGCGGCCCCCCAGAGATCCACCCGGGTGCATCGACGATAACGTCGGTATCGAAGCGGTGGCGCGCGGCGAGGAGTGCGGCTTCGGGCAGATCTGCGGCATGGACCAACACCCGGGCGCCCGCGTCCTCGCAGACGATCGCCATCTCTGCCGCCGACAGCCTCCAGTTCAGTGGCACGATGATCGCCCCCAGGCGGGCCAGGGCGAAGAAGACGTCCACCCACTCCAGCGAGTTCTGCAGGAGGACGGCAACGGCCGTGCCGCGGGTCACGCCGAGGACGCGCAGACGGGCGGCGGTGCTGCGCGCGCGCGCCTCTGCCTCCGCAAAGGTCAGCCGGCGGTCGCCGTCGATGAAACCAAGGGCGTCGGGCGATAAGCGAGCCCGCCGTGTGAGGAAGGTCCCGACGTTCACCGGTCGCGCTCCTCCAGGAATGCCCGCAGCCCCCTGCTCTTCAGCGTCGCCATCATCCGCATCTTCTCGGGGATCCGGGCGCGCAGGAGCTGGGCGTCCAGGGCGCGGTGATCGCGCTGCACCCGATCGAATCCCCACCCCTCGTACGCGATCTTCAGGGCCCGCTTGGCCGTCTGCACCGCCTGCGGCGGGACGCGCGCGATCCGTTCGGCCATCTCCCACGCGGCGTCCTCGAGCGCCGCGGCCGGCACGACCGAGTTCACCAACCCCAGGCGCAGCATATCCGGCGCGGTCAGGTTGTCGCCGGTGTAGGTGTAGAAGTGCGACGCTTTGCTGCCGAGGAGATAGGGCAGGATCAGCACCGGCGGCAGCGCGTAATGGCGGATCTCCGGCTCCCCGAGTAGCGCCGTCTCCGCCGCAATGGCGAGGTCGCAGAGCAGCGCCAGGCTGGCGCCGGCCCCCAGCGCGTAGCCGTGGATCGCCGCGATCACCGGCTGGCGCATCTCCCAGACGCGGAGCAGCGCGGCACTATTCTGCGCCAGGACCTGCGCCAGGGACTCGTCGTCATAGTCGGCGACCGGATCGCCAAGGCTGTCGAGGTCCCAGCCGACGGTAAAGGCCCGCGTCCCCGCCCCGGTCAGCACGACCACCCGCACCTCCGGATCCTTGTCCAGCCCGTCGAGCGAGTCGGCCAGGGCGTCGCGCATCGCGGGGACGGTGATCGCGTTGAGGCGCTCGGGCCGGTTGAGGACCACCCGGGCCACCGCGCCGCGCCGCTCGACCAGGACATCGCCGGATAGACTCATCGCTGGAGACCCAACAACCCCGCCGCATTCTCAGCGAATAGTTTGCGCTTCAGATCCGCGCTCAGGTCCATGGCCTGCACGCTCGCCACGCACTCCCCGACGGTCTCGAGCGGGACAAACGGGAAGTCGGTTGCGAATAGCACGTGCGTGTCGCCGAACGCGGCCGCGGCCGACGCGACCTCCGCCGCCGAGTAGTGCGCCGCCGGTGCCACGTCAACGTAGATCCGGTCGAAGTAGGGCGCGTACTCCGGCGTGCGCCGGAGGATGGAGTCTTTGTAATAGTGCAGGCCGCCGGCGAGGTGCGCCCCGATGATGGTCAGCGTCGGGAACTCCTGCAAAATCCCGCTGTCGAACACCCGCATCAGGTTGTCATAGGTGTGGTCGACGCCGGGGACCCGCAGCCCGGTGTACGCGTAGGGGAAGGCGCTGACGTGGGTGAGGATGGGGACGCCGAGCTCCGCGGCCGCGGCATAGATCGGATACATGGCGGGGTCATCGAGCGGGAACCCTTGCAGCTTGGGATAGACCTTCGCGCCTTTGAACCCATACTCGCCCACGACACGGCGCAGCTCATCGGCCCCATGCTGATCGGGGGCGACGGGGATCGTCGCGAGCACTTCGACGCGCCCACCGCCTTCCGCTTTCAACCGCGCATAGACGTCGTTGACATCGCGCGCGCCCTCCAGCGAGCAGGCGACGTTGTTGATGCAGACGATGTCGATCCCCCACTCGTCCATCCGCTCCAGGTATTCTTCGATCCACGGCCATTCGCGCCGGCGGATCCGATCGAGGAAGCCCGGCCGCATCTTGTCCGAGATCTTCCAGATCTCATCGTCGAGGGCCGCGGTGAACGGGTAGCGGCAGGCGAACGCGTGCGCGTGCGTATCGATGATCATGACCGGGCTCCTTCCCGCAACTCCTCACAGGCGTGCGCCAGGCGTGCCAGGCCTTCCCGGAGGCCGTCTTCCGAACTCGAACACGACAGACGGATGTGCTCGCTGACGCCGGGGCCGAACACCTCCCCCGGCCCGACGATGACCTGCTGCGTCACCAGACAGTGGCGGGCGAACGCCGCCGGGGGGAGGCCGAAGGCGCCGATGTTGACCCATGCGTAGTAGCCGCCCTCCGGGAAGTCGCAGCGCAGTCCCTGGATCGCGTTGACGCCGTCGGCGAGGATGGCCATGCGGCGGCGGTATTCGGCAACCATCTCCGTCACGACGGTCTGGGGGCCGGTCAGCGCCGCCAGCGCGGCGTACTGCGCGGGGGTGTTCAACCAGATGCAATTGGTGGCGTGGACGGCGGCGAGCGGCGCGATCAGCGCCGGGGGACCCGCCGCATACCCCACCCGCCAGCCCGTCATCGCGTAGCACTTCGAGAAGCCGTTGACGGTGATCGTGCGCTCGTGCATCCCGTCCAATGCGGCGATGCTGGTGTGCGGTGTGGATCCGAAGTTGATCTTTTCGTACAGCTCGTCGGAGATCACCAGCAGGTCATGCCGGACGGCCAGCGCGGCGATCTGCTCGAGGTCGGGGCGCTCCTGCACCGCGCCGGCCGGCGTGTCGGGCGTGGTCAGCCCGATCAGCTTCGTGCGAGGCGTGATCGCGGCCGCGACGTCCGCTGGATCGAGCTTAAACCGGCGCTCCGGCCTCAGCGGCACGAACACCGGCGTGCCGCCGTTGAGCACCGTGTTGTAGTAGTAGTATGTGGGCGATCCGGGCCGGGCGAGGATCACCTCGTCCCCCGGCTCGACGAACGTTTGCATGACGTCGAAGAGCACCAGGTGCGCGCCGCCCCCGGTCACGATCCCGGTTCGGGGATCGACGGTGATACCGTTGTCCTGCTGCAGTTTCCCGGCGATGGCTTCCTTGAGCGCCAGCACGTCCTCGTAGTGGGTGTGGCCGTCATCGATGGCGCGCTTGGCCGCCTCCCGGATGTGCGGCGGCGTCACGAATCCGGTGTGACCTCGGTTGAGGTCGATGATCTCTCGGCCGCCGGCCGCGGCTCCGTCCAGGCGTACCTCGTTGGCAGATCGCGCCGCCTGCAGCGCCTGCGTCCGCGCCGCGCGAAAGTCTCGTCCCATCACACG
>JBIOXT010000109.1:0-5144 GCA_044869795.1 bacterium
GGGCTCCTGTCGGAGCGGGCGGGCGGGACTCTGTTCGATGCGTGTTCGGCAGGAGGGGGACTGTCCCCCGGGTACGGAGGGGGGGACAGGCCCTGTTCGGTGTTTGTTCGGCAGGAGGGGACTGTCCCCGGTACGGAGGGAGGCCTGTCCCCTCCTGCAAGCCCAACCGGGGTCACTCGAGTAAGCTAGGGCTCCGGATTGGAAGCAGCGAAGCACCCGGTATGCGCGAGGCGGTGATCGTCGAGGCGGTGCGCACGCCGATCGGGAAACGCGGCGGGGCGCTGAGCCATGTCCGCGCCGACGAGCTGCTGGCCTCTGTGCTCACGGCGGTGGTCGATCGGGCCGGACTCGATCCCCAGGAGCTCGATGACGTGATCGTCGGCTGCGTCACGCAAACCGGCGAGCAGGGCGCCAACGTGGCGCGCGTCGGCGCGCTGCTGGCCGGGTTCCCGGCCGAGGTGGCGGCAACCTCAGTGAACCGCCAGTGCGGGAGCAGCCATCAAGCGATCCACTTCGCCGCGCAGGCGATCCGCAGCGGGGATGCGGAGGTGGTGATCGCCGCTGGCGTCGAGAGCATGAGCCGCGTTCCCCTGGGCTCCGACTACGGGGAGTGGCATCCCGCACTGCTGGAACGGTACCCGCTGGTGCACCAGGGGGTGGCCGCCGAACTGCTGGTCGAGCGCTACGGGCTGACGCGTGACGAGTGCGACCGCTACAGTCTGCAAAGCCATCGCCGCGCCGCCCAGGCGACCGACGAGGGCCGCTTCCATCGTGAGATCCTTCCACTCAAGAACAACGGCGGCGAGGTCACCGCAGATGAAGGCATCCGCCGCGACACGTCCTTAGAAAAGCTGTCCGCGCTCCCGCCCGCGTTCAAGCCCGACGGGGCGATCACGGCCGGCAACTCCAGTCAGATCAGCGACGGCGCGGCCGCCCTGCTGCTGATGGGCGATGCACGAGCCCGCACCCTGGACCTCCGCCCGCGCGCCCGTATCGTGGCCCAAGCCGTCGTCGGCAGCGATCCCGTGATCATGTTCACCGGCGTGGCGCCCGCCACCCGGCGGGTGCTGGAGCGCGCCGGACTGCGAATAGATCAGGTCGACGTCGTCGAGATCAGTGAAGCCTTCGCCCCCGTCGTGCTGGCCTGGGCGACCGAACTCGAGCCCGACATGGCGCGCGTCAACCCCAACGGCGGCGGCATCGCGCTTGGCCACCCTGTCGGCGCGTCGGGAGCACGGTTGATGACCTCACTGCTGCATGAGCTCGAGCGCAGCGGCGGGCGCTTCGGGCTGCAGATCGTGTGCATCGGCTGGGGGATGGCCACGGCCACGGTGATCGAGCGCCTGTAGATGCGGCTTGCGCGCATCGAGATCCCCACACCGTTTCCGGTTGGACCGGTGAACGCCTACCTGCTGGCCGGTGATCCGCTGACCCTGGTCGACGCCGGTCCTAAAGGACCGGCCAGCGAGACCGCGATCGCATCCGCCCTGGGCGAGGCCGGCCACGAGATCACCGATCTCCGCCGGATCGTCATCACGCACGGCCACACCGACCATTTCGGGCACGCCGAATCGCTCCGCCAGCGCAGCGGTGCGGAGGTCTTCGCCCACGAAACCGAGCGGCCGAAGCTGGCCGGCGACCGGTGGGTTGCCGATCACCTGATCACGTTCTTCCGCCAGGCCGGGATGCCGCAGTCCTTCTTCGCCGCCTTTACGCAGATGGTCAACGCCTACCGCGCGTTCTTCGATCCGGTGACGGCCTTCTCATCGCTCGCCGACGGCGACACGCTGCCGCTGGGTGATGAGCGTCTGCGCGTCCTGCACACCCCGGGCCACTCCCAGGGCCACCTCTGCCTCTACCACGACGACGGAATCCTCATCGCCGGCGATCTGCTGCTTGAAGAAGTCAGCCCCAACCCCGTCGTGGAGTTTTCACCCGACGGCCGACGGCAGACGACCCTGCCCCACTACCTGCACTCGCTTCGGCGGGTCCTGCTGCTGAACTGCGATCTGGCCTATCCGGGGCACGGCGAGCCGATCACCAACCCCAGCAGCCGGATCCGCGAACTGATCGCCCACCACGAACAGCGGAAGGAAGAGATCGCCGCGCACCTGGGCAAGAAGCCGCAGAGCCTGGTCGAGCTCACCCAGGAGCTGTACCAGGGGCTCGATGATCTCAACCTGATGCTGGCGCTGTCCGAGGTGATCGGGCACCTCGACCTGCTGGCGGAAGAAAAACGCGTCGCCACCTCCACCAAGCGGGGCGTGGTGATGTACCGCGGGAAATAGCCGGGGGGCGCCGAACACAGTCGCCATGTCTGAGCCCGCCCCCCCGCGGCGCGCGACGATCACCGGCCTCGGCGCCTATGTGCCGCCCGCGGTCCTCACCAACGACGACCTCTCGCGGCGGCTGGACACCTCGGACGACTGGATCACGACGCGCACCGGCATCAAGCGCCGCCACATGGCCGGTCCCGAGCAGTCGACGTCGGACCTGGGGATCATTGCGGCGCGGCAGGCGCTCGACGATGCCGGGGTGACCCCGCAGGACCTCGACCTCATCGTGGTGGGAACGGCGACGCCGGACATGATCTTTCCCGCCACCGCCTGCGTCCTGCAGGCAGCGCTCGGCGCCTCGCGCGCGGGTGCGTTCGATCTGCTGGCGGCCTGCAGCAGCTTCGTGTACGGCCTGAACGTGGTGAGCGGACTGATCGCCGCCGGGCAGGTCACCACCGCGTTGGTCGTGGGCGCGGAAACGCTGACCCGGCTCGTGGATTGGAACGATCGGCGGACGGCGATCCTCATCGGCGACGGCGCGGCCGCCGCGGTCGTCCAGCCGGCTGCGGGGCAGGCAGGAGTCTACGGCCGGGTCGTGGGGGCAAACGGCGCGGCGGGCGAGATGATCAAACTGCCCGCCGGCGGATCGCGGATCCCGATGAGCTCGGAGGCGATTGAACGCAATCTGCACCGCGCGTACATGGACGGCCAGGCGGTGTTCAAGCTCGCGGTGCGCACGATCCCCGGCGTGATCCGCGCCGTGGTGGCCGAGGCCGGGTGGACCCTCGATGAGATCGATCTCGTGGTCCCGCATCAGGCCAACCTGCGCATCATCGAGGCGATGGCCGAGCAGCTTGGCATCGCGATGGACCGGTTTGTGATCAACATCCAGGAATACGGGAACACGTCGGCGGCGAGTGTGCCGCTCGCGTTGTACGAGGCGCGGGAGGCCGGCCGGCTCCGGGACGGCGACCGGATCGTGATGGCGGCGTTCGGCGGCGGCTTCACGTATGCCGCGTGCACGATGCGTTGGGGGAGGTAGGCGGCAATGGGAGCTTTGAAGTTCGTGCTCGTGATCGTGGCGATCGTGATCCTGATCTGGCGCACCGTCCGGATCGAACGGGAACCGGGCCGGCGGGACGCCACCTGGCACTTTCGGGGAACCGGCTCGTTTCTGACCGGGCTCGTGATTTTTCTCGCCATCAGCATCCTGCTGCTGGGATTCGGACAGGTCCCCGCCGGTGCGCGCGGCGTCGTGCTGCGGTTCGGCGCCGTCACCGGCCAGATCAAGGATGAAGGCATCTACTTCGTGACGCCGTGGGTCGAAACCGTCGAGATCATGTCCGTGCAGACCGAGGCGTATGAGGCGGAAGCCGAAGCGGCTTCGTTCGACCTGCAGGATGTGCGCACGAAGGTGACGCTCAACTACTCGCTGGATCCGGCCGACGTCGCCACCGTGTACCGGAACCTGCGCCGGGACTTCGTGACCCGGATCATCAAGCCGGCGGTTCAGGAAGCGGTGAAGGCCTCCACCGCCAAATTCAAAGCCGATGAGCTGATCACGAAACGGGAAACGGTCAAGGAAGCGATCCAGCGCGTGCTCACCGATCGCCTCAGCAATCACGGCATCCGGGTCGACGCGCTCAGCATCACCGACTTCGCGTTCAGCGAGGAGTTCACCAAAGCGATCGAGGCGAAGGTGACCGCGACGCAGCGGGCCCTGGAGGCGCAGCAGAACCTGCAGCGGGTGAAGTTCGAGGCCCAGCAGGCGATCGAGCTGGCGAAGGCCCAGGCCGAGGCCCTGCGGCTGCAACGGCAGAACATCACCGCGGAACTGGTCGAGCTGCGGCGGATCGAGGCGCAGGTGAAGGCGATCGAGAAGTGGAACGGCGTGATGCCGCAGTTCGTCGGCGCGGGTGCGCCCGTGCCGATTCTGGACCTGTTCAACACGCGCGGGCGGTGACCGCCCGCCGGGTCTGGTGCCGGCTCTAACGGGGTGACGGCTGCCGCAGCCGGCTCAACAGCACGCCGGCCGGGGCCACGTCGACGGGGACGCCGTTGCGGTAGGCGATCGCCTGACCGGCGAAGGGTGACACTTTCGCCCCGGGCAGGATGATCCCGACGAGGTTCAGCGGGTCCGCGCCGGACACGATGACGGCATCCGTGTCCTCGGGCGATCGGCGCACCGCCCGCAGCGCATCGACGGCTTCGGGCAGTGCGTACTGCTCGCCCACAAATCCGGCGACGAACCGCCCCCCGCGGATCTCGCCGCGGGCCTCCCAGCGCCGGTAGACCGGCAAGAGCGTCCGCCACGGCGGCGCAATCCGCTCGCGCGCCAGCAGATCGCGGAAGATGACGCCGTAGCGGCGCAGGAGTTGGCGCGCCACGGCCTCATCGCGTTCCTCACGGTTCGCATCCGCCGCGGGCTGCCACATCGACCAGCGGCCGACCGGCAGCGACCGTCCATGCGTGCGCAATCCGGTGAGTCCCGACCCCGATCGGAGGGCCTGCGCCCGCATCCGCCGGCGTGCACGCTCCCGGACGCTGCCGTGCAGCAACTGCCGAAGCCCGGCCACGCCGTCCCCGCTCACGGCGCCGCGCGAGACGAGTTCCCACAGCGCTTCTTCGACTTCCGACGGCAGCCGCCGCGTCCCCTTGACGATGTCGGGCATGAACGAGGCGCCGCGCTGTTCCAGATAGTGGGCGACCTCGATCGCCGCGGAGGACAGCCCGGCGAGCACCTCTTCGCGCTCGGGGGAACGGTGCAGGAAAAACGGCAGGTCCTCCCGCAGCACGAACGCCAGCGGCGAACTGCGGCCGGGCGCCTGGCGGCGGCGAAGGCGGCGAGGTTCGGGGGTCTCGTCCGGG
>JBIOXT010000110.1:0-3177 GCA_044869795.1 bacterium
CGCTGATGATCAGGTACGGCACCGCCGACCCGAGAAGCGCCAGCGTCATGAACAGGTCGCGCCGGCCGAGCGTATCGACGATCACCCCGGCGGGAATGTTGACCACAGTGCTCGTGAACTGACGCACCGCAAACAGCAAGCCGATCTGGCTGTAGCTCAATCCCAAATCCTTGGCGACGAAGGGCACCAGCAGGTACCAGGCCGCGCTGTAGGCGTGCGTCATGGCATGCCCGGCGCCGATGGCCCACATCCCCGTATTGGCGCGGTCCGGCCGCGGAATGCGACGCCAAAACGGCGCAGAAAGATTCACAGGGCCGGTGCCACGGTAACGTGAATTGCGGACGGATCGACGCGCTCTCCCTGCACCCGCAGCGCTTGATCGGCCTCGCGGAGCGGGAACTCGTGGGTGCGCAGCCGCGGCAGCGGGTATCGACCGGAGGCAATGATCCGCAGGGCGTTTTCGACCGAGGCGTAGTCTCGCCCGCGGACACCCTTCACCGTGAGCTCGTTGCGCACGACGAGGTCACTTTGGAAATCGACCGCTGTGCCGTGCTTGGCCGCGGTAAGGATGATCGTGGCCCCCTTCCGGGCCAGCCGAAGCGCCGTGCTCACGGTCTCCGGCGCGCCGGGAGCCAGATCGACGATCACGTCGGCCATCGCACCCTGCGTCGCCTCGCGCACTGCAGCGACGACGTCGGTCCCTTCTGATGCGATCGGCATCGCGCCGAGCGCCTCCGCGGCCTCGAGCCGCGCGCCTTGGGTGCGGCCGACGGCGATGACGCGCCCGGCACCGCCCTCGAGCGCGGCGATGACGCAGCCGAGCCCGTGGGCCCCCGGTCCGATCACGACCACCGTGCCCCCGCGGGGCATTCGACCTTCTTTGAGCACCCAGCGGATCCCGTTGGAGATCGGGACAAACAGCGTGGCCAGATCCGCCGAGACCTCGTCGGGGACGCGGTGGATCAAGGCGTGAGGATGCAGGTAGAGTGTCTCGCTAAACCCGCCCCACAGCCCGGGTGGAATGTCGACCGGCGTCGCGCCGTACCTGAGAAACCGTTCAGAGCGCGAGTCGGTCTCCGCGCACAGCGCCGGGCGGCCGGACAGGCAGAACTCGCACTGCCCGCAGGGCAGAAATTCTTCCACGGCCACGCGATCGCCGGGTGTGATCTTCCAGCGCTGTGCCGCCTGAGGACCAACCGCGCGGATGGTACCGACAATCTCGTGCCCCAGGATCAACGCCCCCAGGTGGGCGCCTCGCCGCCGTGTGTAGAAGTCCCAATCTGTTCCGCACAGCCCGCAGGCCTCGACCGCCAGCAGGCCATCGTCGGGTCCGACGTCGGGAATCGGAAATTCCCGGATCTCGGTGCGCAGCGGGGCAACGGCCACCGCCGCCCTGCACCACTCGCCGGGTTCGGGTGCAGGGCGCGCCGTGGCCATTACTCCTCGTCGAGATCGGGCTCGGGGATGGCGACCAGGTCGCTCGTATCGATGAGCGGGGCGAAGTCCATGTGGCGGGCGCGCAGCAGCGCCTCCAGTTCGGCGGCGGAGAGCAGCACGGTCTGGCCCGCATTCATGTCACGGATCAGCAGGCCCTGTTCCCCGTCTGTGCGCGCCACGGCCACCCCGACCATCGCAAACTCATTCTGCATCGGCTGGATGGCCTCGGTCGCCGCGCGCGCGCGCCGCTCCTCGCGCTCCGATGGCCCCGCGGGTAGAAGCGTAATCGGCTTGTACCGCACGCGCGTAAGCCCCTCGAGTTCCAGCGGGTCGAGGAACGCTTCCGTGGAGGTGGTTCCGGCCCGCCGCAGCCGCAGCCGCGGGCCGGTCGCCGTCTCAAATCGGCTCACGTCGACGTTGCCCAGCCGCGCCAGAGGCGTCTCCTTCATGGGATGAATGACAGATTGTAGTGCGGCTCGTTGGAGTTGAGGAACACGACTTTCTTCTGCGCGATCTTCCACCCGCCGTCGACCTGCCGCAGCCGGTACTCGCAGCGGGCGGCAAACCAGCGCGGCGCGTTGAGCCCGGACTGGCCGGGCCCGCCGGGCCGCATTTCGGCGATCAGGTGGTTGCACATGACGGTGCTCTCACGATTTGCGGCGCCAGGGTCGACTTCGACGTTGGAGACAAAGTGGACCGTCCGGGAATGCGGGTTCTGGTCGAGGACCGGGGTCTGGGTCAATCGGTAGACACGCTCGTGCAGGCGCTGGCGGTCATCGTAGATGATCGAAATCGATCCCGCCGCGGCGCGCGTGGGGTCGATCGGCAGCCAGTAGGTCCCGTCGTCGGTGAACAGGGCTTCCCATTCATCGAAGCGGCGGTCATCCAGTAGCCGGGCCTCGGCGACCAGGAAGCGCTGGGCCTCATCGACGCCAATCATTCGGCGTCCATCATCTGCCGCCACTGCCGGTACAGCGCGCGCTGCGGCGCCTCATCGGTCGTGTGCCCGACCCACTCACCGTCCTCGAGACGTTCCCGATGCTGGCCGCGGTTCATCAGGTTCCACTCATTGCCCCGCGCGCGGACCCCTGTCTGGACCTCTGTGAAGACCTCGATGTCGTCCGGGGCGCCGAACCCCGCCGGCCCGTAGAAACGCTCGTGCGCACGGATGCGCCCCTCGTTGATCCGATCAGGCACACCCTTCAACGCGTAGACGTACAGCTGCACCTCTGTGCGGTCCACGGCCTTGGGCACGATCACGCGCATGTGCGTATCGAACAGGTACAGGTTGGGAAAGATCAGGATGTTGCGGCGGGAAGAGATCTGCAGCATGTCCTCGTCTGAGTAGCGCTGCCGCAGTGCGGCGGCGTACTCTGGATAGCGATCCATCATCCGCCCGGTCCAGGATGCCGCGGGATTGAGGCTGCCGGGGCGCTCCAGCAGGCCGTGACCGTTCCGCAGCCCGCGCGCCGCCCCGGCCTGGCGGTAGCGCTGGACCTCCTCCACCGACGATTCCTTCGACAGTTGCAGCACGCGCTGCCACGAGAGGTGGACGTAGTTGCCGTGGTACCCGTCATACCCGTTCTCGGCCTGCAGTTTCCAGTTGCCGGGATACTCGTACCGGTGCGGGGGCAGGACGATCTCCACGTCGCCGTCGGGCGAGCGCCCGAACCACCAGTCGATGTACTTGCGCACAGACGCGAGGTGCTCTTCGAGGACCGGCCCATCGTCGGCGAGACT
>JBIOXT010000111.1:0-3987 GCA_044869795.1 bacterium
GATGGCCTTCACCCGCCGCGCCTTGCCGGAGAACCACCGCGCCCCCGCCAGATACTCCGGCAGAGCCGCGAGCACGGCCTGCTGCACGCGCCCGCCGGCCAGACCGTCCAGTGAGGCCGGCGCGTCATCAGGCAGCGCGATCGCCGCCGGGATGCCGCCCCCGCGGGCGCCGTCGGCGCGGGGCTGCTCCAGCACGAACCAGTAGAATGCATGCGGCCCCAGCGTGAAGAAGTAGGGCGCGTCGGTCACGGGTGGGAATTCCACGCGGCCGAACAGCTCCACCGGGATCGTCCCCGCGAACTCGCGCAGGTCCACCGCCGCCCCCTGCACGAACCGCGAGAGGTTGCAGATCACCAGGATCACCTCATCTTCCAGCCGCCGGACGAAGGCGAGGACCTTCGTGTTGTCCACGTGCACGAGGTGCAGGCTCCCCCGGCCGAACGCGCGGTGCTGCCGGCGCAGCGCGATGAGGCGCTTGGTCCACCACAGCAGCGAGTGCGGGTTGTTCTGCTGGACCTCCACGTTGAGCGTCTCGAAGTGGTACTCGGGGTCGACGATCACCGGCAGGAACAGCCGCTGGCGGTTGGCGACCGAGAAGCCGGCATTGCGATCACCGCTCCACTGCATCGGCGTGCGCACGCTGTTGCGGTCCCCGAGGAAGACATTGTCGCCCATCCCGATCTCGTCGCCGTAGTAGATCACCGGCGTGCCGGGGAGGGAGAACAGCAGGGCGGTCATCAGCTCGATGCGGCGGCGGTGGTTGCCCAACAGCGGGGCCAGCCGGCGCCGGATGCCGAGGTTGACCCGCATGGCCGGGTCGTGCGCGTACACCCGGTACATGTAGTCGCGTTCCTCGTCGGTGACCATCTCCAGGGTCAGTTCATCGTGGTTGCGCAAGAACAGCGCCCACTGGCAGCCCGCGGGGATGGCCGGGGTCTGCTGCAGGATGTCGAGCACCGAGAAGCGGTCTTCCATCCGCAGGGCCATGAACATCCGCGGCATCAGCGGAAAGTGGAACGCCATGTGGCATTCATCCCCGGCCCCGAAGTACGCCGCCGCGTCCTCCGGCCACTGGTTGGCTTCGGCCAGGATCATCCGATCGGTGTAGCGGCGGTCCACGTGCCGCCGCAACTCCTTGAGGAACTCATGCGTCGGCGGCAGGTTCTCACAGCTGGTGCCGTCGCGTTCGTACAGGTAGGGCACGGCATCCAGCCGCAGGCCGTCGATGCCGGTGTCCAACCAGAAGTCCAGCACCTTCAGGATGGCCTGGCGCACCGGGGGATGATCGAAGTTGAGGTCAGGCTGGTGCGCGTAGAAGCGGTGCCAGTAATACGCCCCGGCGGCGGCGTCCCAGGTCCAGTTCGATCCCTCGAAGTCCTTGAAGATCACCCGGGCGTCGGCATAGCGGTTGGGGTCGCCGCTCCAGACATAGAACTGCCTGGCGGAACTGGCGGGCCGTGCGGTGCGGGCGCGCTGGAACCAGGGGTGTTGATCGGAGGTATGGTTGCACACGAGCTCGGTGATCACGCGCAGCCCGCGGCGGTGCGCCTCCTTGACGAATTCGCGGAAATCCCGCAGCGTGCCGTACGCCGGGTGGACGCCGGTGTAGTCGGCGATGTCATAGCCGTCGTCCTTCAGCGGCGAGGGGTAGAAGGGCAGCACCCAGATGGCGGTGGCGCCGAGCTCGGCGAGGTAGTCCAGCTTTGCGGTCAGTCCGGGGAAATCGCCGATCCCGTCGCCGTTGCTGTCGTAGAATGCGCGGACGTGCACTTCGTAGATGACGGCGTCCTTGTACCAGAGCGGATCGCGCTCCGGCGCGCCGCCGCCGACCCGGCGCGTCAGCACCGGCCGCCGGAGACCCCGGCTATTCGTCCGCGGCGCCATCACCCGGTCTCCGTCGGCGGCGCGAGCCGGAAGATGTGCGCGGGGATTGCGGCCGGATCCAGCTGCACGAAGTTCCGGGGACCGCGCCACCGGTAGCGCGCGCCGGTCAGCAGCTCCTGGGCCTCGATCGGCTCGGCCGGATCCAGTCCCAGCGCGTCCAGCGACAGATCGGTCCACCCCGATTGGGTCCACCGCGGATCGAGGTTCACGATCACGAGCACGACGTTGTCCCGCGCCGGCGTGGACTTCGAGTAGACCAGCAGCTGATCGTTGTCGATGTCATGGAAGCGCAGTCCCGCGTCGCTCTGCAGGGCCGGATTGGCGCGGCGGATGGCGTTGACGCGCGTGATCATCTCCCGCAGCGATTCCGCGCGGTCCAGGTCCCAGTGCCGGATTTCGTACTTTTCGGAGTTCAGGTATTCTTCTTTCCCCGCGGCCAGGGGGGTGGCTTCGCACAGTTCAAACGCCGGGCCGTAGATGCCGTAGCTCGCGCCCAGCGTGGCGGCCAGCACACACCGGATCATGAACGCGCCGCGGCCGCCGTCGACCAGGTACGCGGTCAGGATGTCGGGGGTGTTGGGCCAGAGGTTTGGGCGGAAGTACTCGCGCAGCGGGGACTGGGTGAGCTCGGTGAAGTACTCGGTCAGCTCCCGCCGCGTGGTCCGCCAGGCGAAATACGTGTAGGATTGGCTGAATCCCAGCGCGGCCAGACGGTACATGATGTTCGGGCGCGTGAACGCCTCAGAGAGCAGGATCACATCCGGATGCGCGCGGCCCAGCTCCCCCAGCAGCCACTGCCAGAAGGCGAAGGGTTTGGTGTGCGGGTTGTCGACCCGAAAGATCCGCACACCCTGCGCGATCCAGAACTCCGTGACCCGGCGCAGCTCTTCCCACAGCGCCGGCCAGGATGCCGTCTCGAAGTCGAAGGGGTAGATGTCCTCGTATTTCTTGGGCGGATTCTCGGCGAACTGGATCGAGCCATCCGGCCGGCGCCGGAACCACTCCGGATGGTCCCGCACGTACGGGTGGTCGGGCGAGCACTGGAAGGCCAAGTCCAGGGCGACCTCCAGGTTCAGCGTGCGCGCATAGGCCAGCAGGTGCTGGAAGTCTTCGAGGGTTCCCAGCGCCGGGTGGATCGCGTCGTGCCCGCCGGCGGCCGCGCCGATGGCCCACGGACTGCCCGGATCCTGGGGGCCGGCGACGGGGGCGTTGTTCTTGCCTTTGCGGTGGGTCTCGCCGATGGGATGGATCGGCGGGAAGTACACGACGTCGAAGCCCATCGCCGCGACATAGCGCAGACGGCGTTCCACGTCGGCAAACGAGCCGTGCCGCCCCGGCGTCGGCGAGGTGGAGCGGGGGAACAGTTCGTACCAGGCCGAAAATCGCGCCCGCTCCCGGTCTACGATGATCTGCAGGTCGCAGTCGTAGACCGTCGCCGCCGCGCGATCAGCGTAGCGGGCCATCAAGAGCTGGAGGTCGGCCGCACGCGCCTGGTCCACGGCGCCGTCATCAAACGCCTGCAGCCGCGCCGAGGCCGCGCGCAGCGCCGTGCGATCGGCGCCCCGGGCCCGCGCCCCGGCCGCGGCGACCAGCTCGGCGGCGATCGCCAGCTGCGTGCGCACGTCCTGGCCGGCCTCCAGCCACTTCGCAAAGTCCACCCGCCAGGTGGCGAACCGGTCGGGCCAGCCGACGATCGTGTACCGGTAGCGGCCGAGCCGATCGACGGTGAAGGCGCCCCGCCAGCGATCATTGCCCAGGAACGTCATCGGGACGTCGGTCCAGGTGCGCGCGTCCTCGTGCCGGTAGCGCAGGGCACAGGCGATCGCATCGTGCCCGTCCGCAAAGGCGTCGGCTTCGACGGTGACCGAATCCCCGATGATCCGCTTGATCGGGAACCGCCCGCCTTCGATTTGCGGCCAGACGTGGGCGATGGCGACGCGCTGCTGGGCGTCGGATGGGGTCATCTCAACTACCAGTCTACCCAATCACACCGCGTCCGTTTCTGCGCCATGAGGCGGCAGACGGTGGAGTCCGGGAAGACGGGGGAGACGGCGTCTTAAAAGCGGGTCTGGCCGCGGGGAATGACGGTAATGCCTGATCCGT